>CAYXUO010000033.1:0-18927 GCA_964468335.1 uncultured Chryseobacterium sp.
ACCTCGTCATGCTGTATCAGGATAGGATTGTTCTGGTAGAAAGAGTTGTAGGCTTTCACCAGATCATAAACATAGTTAGCCACCAACGCAGGACTTAGTGCAGCTGCGGCTTTGGAGACCGACTCGCGGTAATTGGCCAATTGCGTAACGAGTTCCTTTTCGGATTCATTAAGTTTATAATCAGTCTGAATCTCTTGAGGTGCATATTCAGCTTTCTGAAGCAGTGACTGAATCCGTGCGTAGGTGTATTGAATGAACGGCCCAGTGTTACCGTTGAAATCGATACTTTCGGCCGGGTTGAACAGCATTTTCTTTTTCGGGTCTACCTTCAGCATAAAATACTTCAGTGCTCCCAGGCCAATCACCTCATAGGATTTCTCCTTTTCTTCCGGGGTAAGCGTTTCCATCTTTCCTAATTCTTCGGCTTTTTCGCGCGCTGTAACCACCATCTCCTCCATCAGGTCGTCGGCGTCAACTACGGTACCCTCGCGCGACTTCATTTTTCCTTCGGGTAATTCCACCATACCATAGGACAGGTGGTAGAGGTTATCGGCCCATCCGTAGCCCAGTTTTTTCAGTATCTTGAACAGTACATCGAAATGGTAGTCCTGTTCGTTACCAACGGTGTAAATGAGTTTCTGAATATCATTCTTCTTGAAACGCTCCACTGCCGTGCCCACATCCTGGGTCATATACACAGACGTACCGTCGGAACGCAAAAGAAGTTTGTGGTCCAGACCTTCATCGGTCAGATCGCACCAAACGGAACCGTCTTCTTTTCTGTAAAGCACACCTTTTATCAAACCTTCCTGAATGAGGTCCTTACCTAAAATATAGGTATCACTTTCATACTGAACCTGGTCGAAATCCACACCCAGACGTGCATAGGTCTGGCTGAAACCATCGTACACCCAGGAGTTCATCTCGGCCCAAAGGCTTCTTACTTTCTCATCGCCCTTTTCCCAGTTGAGCAGCATTTTCTGAGCTTCAAGCATAATTGGCGCCTGCTTCTTTGCGGTATCCTCATCGGAACCGCCAGCCATCAGTTCTGCGATCTCCTTTTTATACTGTTTGTCGAAAGCCACATAATAGTTACCTACGAATTTGTCTCCTTTGATTCCGGCACTTGCTGCGGTAGTTTGGTCACCAAACAGTTGCCAGGCAAGCATTGATTTGCAGATGTGGATCCCGCGGTCGTTAATGATTTGGGTCTTGATTACATTATATCCGTCGGCTTTCAGGATCTGAGCCACTGAATATCCGAGAAGGTTATTGCGTATGTGACCCAGGTGCAGCGGTTTGTTGGTATTGGGAGATGAGTACTCAACCATTACTGTTTCATCCTTTGGCTCTACCTCATCAACGGACTTTGTAAGGGACGCAAAGTTATCCATGAAATGCACATCACTGATTTTCACATTCACGAAACCCTTCACCACATTAAAGCTCTCAACAAAATCAGTCTCCGTAGTAAGGGCACTGCCCAATTCCATACCGATCTGTTCCGGACCTTTTTTCACCAGCTTGACAAGCGGAAAAATGACAATTGTAAAATCGCCGTCGAATGCGGTTTTGTTTTCCTGAACTTCAAGTTTCAAATCATGGATCTGAAATACGTTCTGGATGATGTCTGAGATTTTATGCTGCAGATTATCTTTAATATTCATTATAGGAAATTGAATTACAAATATAGGGAAATAAAAAAACCACTCCGGAGAGTGGTTTAAGAATGAATGTTAAAAAGAATTGTACTAAAATATATCCCAGAACAGCTTGGTTTGCTGGTCATCGCCGCCAATTGCTGCTGCGGCCTGCGCGACGTTAGAACCATTGAGGATAGTCTCTCTCACGGGGTAAGTAAACCGGACAGGGACTGGGTTTCCTGTGGCTACCGGCAGGTTAAGTGCTGGTGCATCATACTTTCTCCAGGCAGACCATGCTTCAAAACCACGGTTATACATGGCAATCCAAAACTGCTTACCTATTTTTTGTCTCCATGTTCCGGGAGCGGTAGCATAAGCAACATCCGGACGGGCCAGGTAAGTTGCAATTTCAGTAGCTCCAATTCCCCAGTACTCCATGCTTGCAGTAATTCCGTTGGTATAGTGTTGTGCCGGAGTTCCGCCTACCGTATAGCCTCTTTCAGCGGCTTCCGCCAACAGGAATGAAATCTCGGCAAAATCCATCAGGTCACCGGGCAGGTCCCGCTCGAAAAACACTGGACCAATATGCGTATAGTTTGTATACGTATTGAAGTCTCCATAGATTCCCCCTACATATGGTGTTTTATTATCATCAAAGAAAACAGTTCTTCTTGGATCCTCTGACGCATTAAGATAATCAACAAATGTATTTGCAGGTACAAAATCCTGTCTATTGCTTAATACAAGATCCGCGTATAACGGGTTGGCATTGGCTGTATTGTTCTCGTAATTCAGGATAAAATTATCTGCGTTGGATGCTATAAGTCCAGCTGCAAACGCTGCTTCAGCGTTCGATTTTGAAAGCGTAGGATTTGAATCAGCAATTCTCATCGCGATTTTGAAACGCAGTGAAGCGGCCAGTTTTTTCCATTTTGAAATATCATTCTGATAAATGAAATCAGTTTCAAAACCCTCGGAAGTTACATCCATCTGTGCATGTGCAGTGGTAATCTTAGAAAGAAGATCCTGATAGATGGTTGCAGCGTCATCATACTTGGGCGTTGGATTACTTACCCCCATTAAGGCCTCAGTGTAAGGAACATCTCCAAACAAGTCTACCAGATTTTGCCAGGCATATACTTCTACCACAGAAATCATAGCCTCCTGATTAGCCTTCTCTCCGGGTAACAGGGAAGCGTCTGAATTAACGGACTCTTTGGCTTTTTTCAAGTCATACAGTACGTTGGTATACATGGTTGTCATGTGGGCATCCGGAATACCGCGGTTACGGATATCATAGTTGGTTTCCTCAACATATTGTGTTTCAGTCCACTGCTGAGCTACAAGTCTGAAGATATTGTTATTCACACTTGTGGAACCTAATTGGTCAAAAAGGCTCTTTGTTCCATTAGTAAACAGGAAACTGGCCGGGACCTCGGTCGGGTTTTTAGGATCAACATTCAGATCTGCATAATCTTCATCTTTACAGGCGAATAATGTACAGGCAGCTAATGCTCCAATTATTATTTTTTTCATTTTAATTAATTTAAATTTAGAATTCAACTTTTACACTCGCACCGATTTCCTTGAACGCAGGGTGAGCACCGTTTTGGAAACCAAAGGCATTACCTCCTGCGGACAGGCCAGCTTCAGGATCAGAATAAGGCATGTTCTTATGAATAATCCAAAGATTCCTACCAATTAAGGATAAGGTCATTGTGTCTATGAAAGAATTCCCAAAAGTTTCTTTAGGCATTCTGTAAGATAAAGTTACATTTCTTAATTTCACAAAGGAGCCGTCGTAAACGTGCATTGCCTCCGGACCGCCATAGTAACCGTATGCGTTCGTGTAATTACTCATCTGCGTCCTGATGTCGTTAGGTGAACCATCAGCTTTTACACCGGGAAGAATTACACCTCCTCCGTTTGCGACAGAATTACGTACAGGATTACCGAGCTCATTTACACCAGCTGTTTCTTCATAAAGACCGGTTGCAAGACCGAAAGCCATATCCTGAGAATAGACATCACCACCCTGTTTAAAATCTATAAGAAAACTTAAACTGAGATTTTTGTATCTGAAGGAATTCATAATACCACCTCTCCAGTCTGCAACGGCATCGCCAATAATTTCCTGAGGATTATCTCCTGTAAGATACTTACCGTTTGTGCCAACCACTCTCTGACCATTCAGATAAACATAATTTGTTCCCCGGATTGTACCTGTGGACTCTCCCACTCTGGCACCGGTAGTTACATTCCACATAGATGCAAACTCAAGGAAATCACTGTCTCCATAGATGCTAGTCACACGGGAATCATTCGTAGCCCAGTTCGCTGTTAATTCCCAGCCAAAATCTGGGGTTTTTACAGGTACCACAGTAAGCCTGGCTTCTATTCCTTTGTTTTCAATACTTCCTGAATTCACCCACATTCTTGTAAAACCTGAAGAGGCAGAAACATCTGTGGGAGTAATCAGATCCTGTGTATCCTGTTTGTAAACAGAAAGATCAAAACTCACGCGGTTTTTCAGGAACGCCATTTCCAGACCTCCCTCAATTTCATTCATAAATTCCGGCTTCAGGAATGGATTGTTCGTCGTTTGAGGTGATGTCGCACTGAAAGAACCGTTAAATCCAGGAATGAACACATAAGTGTTTTGAAGATTATAAGCACCGGTATCGTTACCCACCTTCGCATAATTGAACCTCAGCTTGCCGAAGTTGATGATATCTCTGTTTTCAAGAAGTTCACTGAAAACCAAACTGGCGGATCCTGAATAATACCAATATCTCATATTATCAATAGGAAGTGCGGATGAGCGGTCGGTCCTAACAGAACCATCTACAAATATCATATTCCTGTAGCCCAAACTTGCCTGGGCAAAGATACCGTCAACTCTTTTCTTGATATCAAAATCATTAATATTATCTTCAGTTAGAGGTTCAGCAGTATTGGTAATTGTGAACAGCCCCGGAACTTTAAGACCACCATTTGTAGTGGCCTCGTTACCGACACGTCCCTGTCTTCTATAATTGAAACCTAAATTCGCATTGAGGTTAAAATCTTCGCCAAAATCTTTATCAACATTCAGAATTGCGTCATAATTCATTTCATAAACCTTATGATTCATGAAATAATACTCACCTTTACCTCCATTGGAAAGACGTCCCTGATCAGATGAACCTTTCTCCACACGTTCCTCCTGGAGCTCATTAAAGCTGTCAAAAGTGTAACGGCCAAGTAAACTTAACCAATCTGTAAACTGATACTTGGCGCCAAAATTCCCGAAGTATCTGTCTCTGTTATCCGTCTGGTAATTTTTAATTCTGTTGAAAAAGTAATTATCGGAATATCCTACATCCAGACTTTCAAAATCCTGCAGGTTCCATGTCATATTCTGATCAGTAAGGAAAAAGGCTTCTCTCTGCTTATTCATATCTACAGACATGTTCCACCACTGTCTGAAGCCCTGCATTGGGTTTCTGGACTCATACCCTGTATATACTCTACCTTTACCTTTTGTATTTGTATATGTAATATTCCCAAAGACGTTAAGTTTCTCTGTAAAGTTATAATCTGCGGAAAAATCGACTGTATTACGCTTTAACTGACTGTTAATCAAGGCACCATCCTGTAAGAAATTGGTAAATCCTAACCTAAAAGCTCCGTCGTCATTACCTCCTGAAAATGCGATTGAGTTCTGAAAAGTTGCTGCAGTTTCCCAAATGGAGTTAGGATCAGTACCCGCAACGAATGGCGTGGGCTTCAAATATCCCGGTAACTGCGGATACTGGGAATCCCAGTTATAAACCATCAGATTAGGGTCGAAAGCGCTACCGAATGACGCATCATCATAGGTGTAAACGATATTATCATCTAAAATACCGTCGCCATTAATATCGGGGTATCCATTAGCAGGATCAACTTCGTAGAAAGATGAACCTACGTAACCACCACCGTACTGTTTCTGATATTTTGGCAGGGTTGATTTGTCCGCATATCCCAAAGTGGTTGAGCTGTTAAATTCAACTCCTATTTTCTTACTTCTTTTACCTTTCTTGGTAGTAATCATAATTACACCGTTCATACCACGTGAACCGTACAGAACACTCGCAGCCGCACCTTTCAGCACGTTCACACTCTCAATGTCATTCGGGTTGATATCAGCCATACCGTTCGCATAGTCATAACCCCCTCCACCGGATGAAATGCCACTCTGGCTGTAAGTGGAGTTATTAATTGGCGTCCCGTCAACAACTATCAAAGGCTGATTGGTTGACGTTAATGACTTAATACCCCGGATCACCATATTAGTCGAACCACCCATCGTACCGGATTGCTGAATATTAAGTCCCGCGACCTGACCTGCCAAAGCATCTGAAACGTTTGCTACAGGTGCAGCCGCTACCTGATCGCCCTTCACTTCGGTAGTAGAATATCCCAATGATCTCTTCTCCCGCTTGATTCCGAGAGCTGTAACAACAACTCCCTCAATCTCCTGCGTTCTGAGGGTGTCCTGCTGCGCATTTACTACTGTAAATGAGGCAGTTAGAACCACTGCTAAAACACTTGCTGTTAATTTTTTCATGTCAGTTTTGATTTTTCGATAAACAAAAAAAGCTATAAAATTTAACATAGCCAAGATATTTCTTAATATTTAGTTAATATTTTTATGTGTATTGCATGCAATCGCCCCAATCGGTGTATTATTAATATATCCTAATAACAGAGGAAAATGTATCTTTACAGTCTTAATACTTTTTATGGTAGAATTGATGAAAAGCTGGTCTGGAACAGGGATTGAAGCAGGCTGCGACGAGGTTGGCAGAGGTTGCCTTTGCGGACCTGTGGTGGCCGCTGCAGTAATCCTGGACAGGAAATTTGGCGATACTTTGGTCAACGATTCGAAAAAGTTAAATTCCAAAGTACGTCTGCAACTTGATTCGTATATTAAAGAGCATGCGGTGGCCTATGCAATTGCCGAACTTCCACCCGCGTTTATAGACGAACATAATATACTGAATGCAAGCATTCATGCCATGCACCTGGCATTGGACCGGTTAAGCATACGCCCTGAGCTGATTCTTGTAGACGGAAACCGGTTTCATCCCTATAATTACATTCCGCACCAGTGCATTATAAAGGGAGATTCCAAGGTGCTCTCCATAGCGGCCGCCTCCATTATCGCAAAAAACTACCGTGATCAGAAAATGATGGAACTGCATGAGGAATTCCCTCATTATGGCTGGCACAGCAATATGGGCTACGCCACCCGGGAGCACCGTGATGCACTTAATAAATATGGACCAACCATTCATCACAGGCGCTCTTTCAGACTCGATTACAGTACGGAAAATGATGCGCCGTATGAAGCGGAAATGGTTTTGACAGAAAGCTTACAGCTGGAACTGGAATAAAAAAAACGGAAGATTTTTCTTCCGTTTATTATTGATGACAAAGCAAATTTTTTCTACTTTTTCTTTCCGGTCTGTTTCTGCTGTTGCTTTTGCTGTTCCTGAGCCTGCTCCATCATCTCGCGCATACGCTTCTGAAATTTACCTTCAGGCTTAGGTGCTTTGGTCTTGTTTTCCTGGATCATCGCGTGAATCTTCTTTTCATCAAGAATCAGATATTTAATGGCCAGGATAATGAAAATATTCAGCGCATTGGACACGAAATAATACCATGAAAGTCCAGACGACGAAGTGTTAAGGAAAAAGAAAAATGTAATGGGGAAAATATACATCAACACTTTCATGTTTGGCATTCCCTCCTGCTGTGGCTGCTGGATATTTCCGGAAGTCATCACCGTATAAATCAAAATAACTACCGTACAGGCCAATGCGAAAATACTGATGTGGTCCCAGCCAAAAACGGGCACATTGAAAGGAAGTTTAATTACATCGTCATAGGCCGTAAGATCCTTGGCAAACCAAAAACTCTGTCCCCTCAGGTCAATAAAGTTAGGGAAGAACCTGAAGAGCGCATAGAAAATAGGAATCTGCACCAGGGCCGGCAGACAGCCCGCCATCTGATTTACACCCGCTTTCCGATATACGGACATCACTTCCTGCTGTTTCTTCAGTGGGTCTCCATCCTTATATTTTGCGTTTACCTCATCAATTTCCGGACGGATTACACGCATCATAGCACTCAATTTGTGCTGCTTGAACATGATAGGAGAAAGGATAAGTTTTACGATAATCGTCATCAGGAAGATTACCCAGCCTGCTGTAAGTCCCCAACCCGCAATAATATTGTACATCGGCATAAAGAACCATCTGTTCATACTCCCTATAAACTCCCAACCTAAAGGCAGTAACTCATCAAAGTTTTTATTATAAGTTTTCAGTAGAGGAAGGTCCAGTGGCATAAAATACCATTTGAAGTTCTGGTTAAATTCGCCACCGGACATCGCTGTCTGAGCACTGAAACTAAACTTCTTCAGAAACTCTCCCTCTTCGATGCTCTCCTGAGAACCGAAAGAATTGGTGAAACCACTCTGAGGTTCCAGAACTGCAGTAAAGAACTGCTGCTTAATGGCAATCCAGTTCAGGGTTTCTTCAGTTTCTTCCATTGTGGTCCTGCCGTCATAGTCGAAACTGCCATAATTGTCGAAGGCGTAGTTAAACTCGGTATGCGTCTGCTCCTGGGAACGGCCTTTCTCCATCTGGCGGGCACTATGATCCCAAATAAATTCTGCATTCTGGCCGGATACCAGTTTGGAAAGCCCCTGTGTTTTCACATTGAAATCTACCGTATATTTATCCTGCAGCGTATATATAAACTGGATCACAGCGCCATTAATACTGGCCTGCATGGTTACGGAATTACCGTTTTGCTTTGGGGTAAAAACAAGATCACGGGTATTAAGCAACTTACCGGTCTTGTCCTTAAAACGGAAACCATAAGCCGAGTTATTCTTATCAAACAGAAGAAGGTTTTTATCGTTCGTGTCGGTATCCTTGTTATACGCTTTATATTCATTCAGTTCAACCGTAGAAATCTGGCCGCCCAGCGTGGAGATTACCAATCGAAGCTGCTCATTCTTCAGCTCCACCTGACTGATGGCAGCCGTTTTCAGGCTGTCATTTAGGTTGGTCATAGCTGCAGGAAGTGATGCCTGCGAAGTCTGGGTGACCTGCGCTGTGGCAGCCGCAGGTTCTTCAGGCGCCGGCTGAAAATAGAACATTGCCCCCATCATGATTAATGAGAACAACATAAACAGAATGATCTGATTTCGGTCTAAACCGTTATTTTGCTGCATTTTAAGTGTTTATTTCAATGTGTCTCAGCGTAAGGGAACATTCCCCGGTACAGCTAAAATTTAAGGTCACAAAATTACTGATTTTTTTTGGAAAGAAAGTTCCTTTTTTAGAGTAAAAAAATACCCGCCAACAGGCGGGTACCGTCAATAAATATTATTCAGAAGCTGCACGGATAAATGCCTTGAACAGCGGATGCGGCGTAGCCACAGTACTTTTGTATTCGGGATGATATTGTACCCCCACATAAAACGGATGGTTTTCCAGTTCCAAAGTTTCCACCAACCCGGTATCAGGATTTATTCCGCTGGGCGTCAAACCATTATTTTGAAACTCCTCTTTATACTGTGAATTAAATTCGTAGCGGTGACGGTGTCTTTCGGAAATATTTTTGGAACCATAAATCTCCATAAGTCTGGAATTAGGCTTCAGCGCACATTTCCAGGCGCCCAAACGCATGGTTCCACCTTTGTTTTCAACACTTTTCTGCTCTTCCATCAAAGAAATTACCGGTTCCGGTGTTTCAGGATCGAATTCCATGGAATTGGCTTTTTTATATCCCAGCACATTTCTGGCAAATTCCACAGTCATTATTTGCATACCCAAACATATTCCTAAAAGTGGAATATTATTTTCGCGTGCATATTTTGCCGCCAATACTTTACCTTCAATTCCGCGGTCACCAAATCCAGGGGCAATAAGCAAACCGTCTACACCCTGTAAAGTCTCCTGAATGGTATCTTCTGAAATATCCCCACTGTAAACCCATCTTACCCGTACTTCAGTGTCCAGATCGGCACCTGCATGTATAAAGGCTTCAGCAATGGATTTATAAGAATCCTGAAGTGAGACATATTTACCAACCAAGGCAATTTCCACAGATTTCTTAGGATTCTGATATTTTTTCAGGAAGTGTTTCCAGTCTTTCAGGTCGGCTTCCTTATCAGATTTAAGATCCAGTTCTTTAAGCACCACATCATCAAAATTCTGCTTTTGAAGGTAAAGCGGAACTTCATAGATCGTTTCCAGGTCTTTACATTCGATCACATTTTCCAGAGATACATTGCAGAACTGCGCCAGTTTTGCACGCTGCTCCTTTGGTATCTTATGTTCTGTACGGCATACCAGCACATCGGCCTGCACCCCGCTCTCCATAAGTTGGCGTACCGAGTGTTGTGAAGGCTTGGTCTTAAGTTCACCACTGGCTGCGAGATAGGGCAACAGAGTTAGGTGAATGACCATCGAATTCTTGTCTCCAAGTTCCCATTTGAGCTGACGTACGCTTTCGATATACGGAAGTGATTCAATATCTCCTACCGTACCTCCGATCTCTGTAATAATGATATCGTAGTTCTGCTTACCAAGAATCTTTATCCGGCGCTTAATTTCGTTGGTGATGTGAGGAATAACCTGAACGGTCTTTCCCAGAAAGTCGCCTTTTCTTTCTTTTTCAATAACTGTCTGGTAAATTTTACCGGTAGTTACGTTATTGTTTTGTGAAGTGTTGGAATCAAGGAACCTTTCGTAATGGCCTAAATCCAGATCGGTTTCGGCGCCGTCTTCAGTAACATAGCATTCGCCATGTTCATATGGATTCAATGTTCCGGGGTCAATATTGATATAGGGATCAAGTTTTTGAATAGTTACGTTAAATCCCCTTGATTTCAGCAGTAAACCAAGTGATGCTGCAACAATTCCTTTCCCCAAAGAGGAAGTAACACCTCCTGTAACGAAGATGTACTTCGTGTTCTTTTTACTCATTAGATTAGGTTTGCGCAAAGTTAGGCTAAAAAGTTTAACAGGGCAATTTGCGTATTTCAAAATTTAGTTCTGAACGCCGGCTTTTTATCCATAGTATGTATCAATTGGAAGAGAAATGGATTTAACCAAACCCTCTACTTTTAGTAATTTTGTCCGGTTGGAAAAGCGCAGGAACGTATTATTGATATACGGTAACAGGCAGATAACTTCCAGTGAAATTTGCGCTGATTTATAATTTTTCACATGGGTAATCAACCAAACTTCAGGAAGTACCTCCAACGGACTGCGGGTTGAAGAAAATATGGGTTTCATTCCATGAACCGATGTCCTCAACTTTTCATGCCCTGCATTTTTCCAGGGCCAAATTTGTAAGACCCTCTATTCAGCAGGTTAAACCGGCAGTGCCGACAGCGGCAAGTCCGACTAAATTTCTGAAATTCCGGTGTTCGGAATATCATGTCATTTTTTTTCATGAAATTCGCAGCATGGCAAAACTCAAAACTGCATATTTCTGTCAGAACTGCGGCACACAGTACCCCCAATGGCTGGGACAGTGTAAAAACTGCGGCGAATGGAATACCCTGGTGGAGGAAATAGTGGAGAAATCTCCTGTTAAAAGTTCAGGTAGCAAGTCCAGACAGCATCTCATCAACATCATTGAAGTGGTAACCAGCGAGGAACCGCGAATCAGCACTCCCTCTGAGGAACTGAACCGTGTACTGGGAGGTGGAATTGTGCTGGGCTCGGTAACCCTTATTGGTGGTGAACCGGGGATCGGCAAATCCACACTTTTACTTCAGCTTGCCTTAAAAATGAAGAAAAAAATTCTGTATGTATCCGGTGAGGAAAGTGCGTCGCAAATTAAAATGCGTGCCGACAGGCTTACTGAACTTCAGAATCCACACTGTTACCTCTTCACGGAAACTTCGGTGGAGAAAATCCTGCACGAAGCCAAAAAGCTCCAACCTGATTTTGTAATCATTGATTCTATACAGACCCTGCAGAGCCAGCTTATTGAAAGTTCGCCCGGAACTGTTTCCCAAATACGGGAATGCTCCAATGAGATTATTAAATATGCGAAGGAAAGCAACACGCCGGTTTTCCTTGTAGGTCACATTACCAAAGACGGACAGATTGCGGGACCAAAGGTTTTGGAACACATGGTGGATGTCGTACTCAACTTTGACGGCGACCGAAACCATCTTTTCCGTCTGCTGCGTGCAAATAAAAACCGTTTCGGATCTACAGCCGAAATCGGGATTTATGAGATGGTCGCACAGGGTTTAAAGGAAATAAAAAACCCTTCGGAAATCCTTATCACGAAAAAATTTGAAGAACTTTCAGGAAATTCGGTGGCGGTTACCCTGGAAGGAAACCGACCTATGCTCATTGAAATACAGGCTTTGGTAAGCTCTGCCGTTTATGGAACGCCTCAAAGAAGTTGTACCGGATACGATTCCAAACGTCTGAATATGCTGCTTGCAGTACTGGAGAAGCGTGCAGGATTTCAGTTAGGAGCCAAAGATGTTTTCCTGAACATTACAGGTGGCATTAAGACAGACGATCCAGCCCTTGACTTGGCCGTAGTGGCATCAATCCTTTCAAGTAACGAAGATACGGCCATCTCAGAACATTTCTGCTTTGCGGGAGAAATTGGCCTCAGTGGCGAAATCCGTCCCGTGGCGCAGATTGAGCAGCGCATTTCTGAAGCCGAGAAACTGGGTTATGAAAAAATTTTTGTATCCAAACTAAACAAGCTTCCTAAAAGAAAGTCCGGGATTATTGTAGAAGAAGTAAGTAAAGTGGAAGAATTTCACGAGCGTCTTTTTTAACGCTAATACATTGCGGCAGCGGGAGATAATTTATCGTTATATTTGACTAAACTAACCATATAAACTCTTCCTTCATGAATAAGAAGCTTTCCTTTCTTTTGTCTTTCTGTACCGCTATACTTTTCGCGCAAACTGCAGTGTTCCAGATTCCGGCTAATCCGGGCAGTTTGCAGCCCCATCAGAAACTCCACGAAGACCTTGCCTCTTCGTATATCTCGACAACCTATTACCTGCAACCCTCTTTTGATACCTCTTCAGATTTGGAAATAAGCCTGATTACCGGCAAAAAAATTCGTGCAACATTGGCAAAGACATTTAAGTACACCAATAAAAGTACATCCTTTTCTTACAAAATCGAAAATGAGCCTGATTCTGAACTTGTTTTTTCGCGGTTTGGAAATATGCTGTCTGGAATGTATACCTCAGCAGGGGGTAAAAAAATAATGTTTCAGCAAACAGATGATAAGATTATCGCAGTTTCATTAGTTAATGACGGCTACATCAACAGCCGGGATTCCAGTATTGATTTCGTCATTCCGGAATCAGTTACCCATAAGGTCAATCCAAATATTTGCCTCCCACAAACCCCTCTGTGCGGACCTACGACAATAGACGTACTTGTGGTTTATACAACCGCCGCAAGAATTGGCTGGGGAAGCGTAGCACAGAGCAATGCGCAGATTGCTACTGCCATTACAAATTTTAACATTTCATTAATAAACTCCGGCATTCCGAACACTACGATCAACCTGGTATATTCCGGAGAAATAACTTATGATGAAAGCGGAAGCATCAGCACTGACCTGAACCGTTTCCGCGCCACTGCAGATGGTTTCATGGATGATGTACACATTCTGCGTTCCACTTACGGGGCAGATCTGTGCGCACTTATCACCGCCACACCTACCAGCACCTGTGGCTTAGGTTATCTGAATAATAATCCCTCTAATTACAGTAGCACAGCAGCTTTTTCAGTGTCATTAAGAAACTGTGCAGTCTCAAATTACACTTTAAGCCATGAAATGGGCCACAATATGGGCCTTAACCATGACTGGTACGTGAACCAAAGCAATAATCCATGTTCCAATATGCACGGTTATGTAAACCAAGCGGCAGTTACACTGGGCACGGCCAGCTCAACTTCTCAGCGATGGCGCACGCTAATGGCGTACAATGATGAGTGTGCTGATGCCGGCATCAACTGTTCCAGAATCAACCGATGGGCCAACCCTGCAGTGAATTACAACTCCGAACCAACGGGTGTCGCGATCACCAATCCAAACCCATCCGACGAAGCTTTCGGCTTTGCCCGTTTTGGATGTGTAGTTTCAGATTTCATGCCTACTGCAAGTATGAGTACATCGGATGTAGTTGTTGATTCCGGAAAACCATTCACCATTTTTCCCAATCCGGCATCTGAGGAAATTAATATTGTCTTAAAAGATGACGCAGACCTTACTTTCAGGATCATCAACATGGCAGGTCAGGTGATCTATACAGGAAAGAAAAAAACGGTTAACATACGTCATTTAACGCCGGGCGAATACATCCTGACGGTTTCGGGAACAATTGGGGACTCAAAAGGTTCAGTGAAATTTATTGTAAAATAAGTTGAACTGAGCGTTCAGTAATTACTGTAAACGGATTTCTTCCTGAAGCGTCTGTTGTCGTAAAGTGCTTTACAGAATCTCAGTTCCACCCGATTTCTTTATATTCGCTGATGAACTTTCTTGCACATTCCTATCTTAGCTTTACTGAAGAGCAAATTGTGGGTCAGTTCCTGCAGGATTTCATACGCAACAAAGACAGGTTTTCATTTCCGCCAGGAATTGTACAGGGTATACTTCTGCACCGTGAGATTGATACTTTTACGGATGCACATCCGGAGATTCATGAAGCTAAGCGATTATTCAGTCCGCTGGTTCGCCTGTATTCCGGAGCTTTTGTTGATGTGGCCTTTGATTATTTTCTGGCTAAGTCACTGAAGGAGGTTGACCTGCTGGAACATTCTGAACGGGTGTATAAAGTATTGCGATGCAACCTGAACCTGTTTCCGCCTCCTTTTCACAGGATGCTCGACGGGATGGAAAGGGATAACTGGCTTTATCACTACCGCGAAGATCAGGGAATTCATTTTTCATTCAGAAACGTCCTGCACAAGGCAAAATATCTGGATAAAAATCTGGCAGTTTTCGAAGTTTTCCTCAGTAATAAGGATCAGCTTGGGTTTCATTTCCAAAACTTCTTCCCAGACCTTGTAGCTCATGCCCGGGAATATAGTTCGCAGTTTGCGCTTTAAAATTCTTTATAAAGATAGCGTTCCGGATAGCTGAGTTTGTGACTTTGCCGTTTTCCGTCAACCACAATATGAATGATGTTGATCTGATCGTCGAAGAGGTTGTAAAGCGCACTCACCGCTGCTTCCACTTTTTTGGGAGTGTTGATTTTCCCGGACTCCATGTAAATGTTCACCGCTTCACTGTCCTCCTCATATCCAAGATAGGTAAGCGGCAAAACTTTGTTATCAGCTTTCAGCTTTAAATAGACCGACAGGTAGTCCGCCAGCAATGAGTTAATTTGTCCTTTGAAGTGGCTGTCGTTAAAATGGACCACTTTCCCGTACTTTTCCTTAAGGGCATTTTCCAGATCATCAAGGAAAAATTTAGCGCTGATCTCAAACGTTTTCGATTCAGCATTATATCGGAACTCAACCGATCCAACATGATACGGATGAACCGCACCTGCATGAAGTACCGAAAACAAGAGGATTGACAATAGAATCAGCAGTTTGCGCATTTGCCAAAAATAGAAATAAAATTTGTAATATCGCCAGCTATAAAAACTACGGGCAATGCAGGATTTAATGTTTTATTTGAATTTGGGATGGGAGCATATCATCTCTCTTGATGCGCTGGATCATCAGCTCTTCGTGCTTGTACTTGTGGTGGTCTTCAGCTTGAGGGACTGGAAAAAAATCCTGTGGCTAATTACCGCCTTCACTATAGGTCACTCTATCACACTGGCATTAAGTGTACTGGACATCATACGTGTCCCCGGTAACTGGGTAGAGTTCCTGATTCCGCTCACCATTTTCATCACAGCTGCAGATAACATCATAATGAAAAATAAACAGAAAAACCTGATGAAGATGAATCATTATCTTGCGATGTTCTTTGGCCTGGTTCACGGAATGGGCTTCGCAAATACTGCCCGGATGACCATGGCACAGGAGCAGGATCTGCTTTTACCATTATTAGGGTTCAATATCGGTCTGGAACTGGGCCAGATCCTCGTGGTGGCACTTATTCTGGCTCTGCAATGGGCAGTCCTGGGAATTTTTAAAGCTAACCGAAAGGACTGGGTGCTTTTCATTTCGGCGGGCGTTTTTGCATTAGCCCTTCAAATGACACTCGAAAGACTGCCATATTAATATGAAAGGCTTGTTAAATTGAACATTTATATGAGATAATGGTAACATTTTGCTAAATTTAAACACTACTTCACTAAATACCTTTTATGAAACTCCTCAACTTCCTGCTTGTTCTACTGCTACCAATGAGTATTTTGGCTCAAAATATTCAGAATAATCCCGGCAGCAACCACGGAAATAAATTTGAACAGCTGGGAACCATTCTTCCTACGCCCAATGTGTACAGAAGTGCATCTGGCGCACCGGGCCATCAGTATTGGCAGAACCGTGCAGATTACGAAATTACAGCCTATCTTGATGAAGACAAAAGAAATCTGCGGGGATCCGAAACGGTAACCTATCATAACAATTCACCCGATGACCTGGAATACCTGTGGCTGCAACTGGACGAGAACCAGCAATCATCAGTAAAGAACGCAGGATATGATTTAGAATCAACCCTGCCACGCCAAATCACTACAGACAGGCTGAAGGTCAGCGACCTGCCCGCAAAAGACAACGGGTACGGCATAAACCTGGAAAAAGTAACCGACGCCGCAGGAACTCCACTAAACTACATCGTGAACAAAACCATGATGAGAATTGACCTGCCAAAAACCTTGAAAAGCGGAGAAAAATACACTTTTAAAATAGACTGGAATTACAATATACCGAACCGTATAACAATGGGCGGGCGCGGCGGTTTTGAACATTTCCCGGAAGATGGCAATGACCTTTACACCATTGCGCAGTGGTTTCCCCGGATGTGCGTATACAGTGACTTCAAAGGTTGGCAGCACAATCAGTTTACCGGAAGAGGAGAATTTGCCCTTCCATTCGGCAACTACAAGGTGTCTATGAATGTTCCGGCAGATCACATTGTAGCATCAACCGGAGAAGGAAAAAATTTCGACAAGGTACTTACAGCCACACAGCTGGCCCGCTGGAAACAGGCCCAAAGTGCTGCCGAACCTATTGAAATAGTTACACTGGATGAAGCAAAGAAAGCCGAAAAATCCAGATCAAAACAGAGGAAAACATGGGTTTTTGAAGCTGAAAACGTGCGTGATTTTGCGTGGACATCTTCCAGAAAATTCATCTGGGACGGCATGAAAGTCACCATTCCTGAAAACAACAATCAGGTGATGGCCATGAGCCTATATCCTAAAGAATCCTATAATCTGTACCGAAAATTTTCAACACGGGCAGTGGCACATACCATACTTACTTACAGTGAATATACGGTTCCGTACCCTTATCCGGTAGCACAATCCGTGGAAGCGGCAAACGGCATGGAGTATCCGATGATATGTTTCAATTATGGACGTATCGAAAAAGACGGTACTTATTCCGAAGGAATCAAGAACGGCATGATTGGGGTTATCATTCATGAGGTGGGACACAATTTCTTCCCGATGATCATAAATTCAGACGAAAGACAATGGTCCTGGATGGACGAAGGCCTGAATACCTTCGTTGAATATCTGACAGAGGAAAAGTGGGACAATAAATTCCCCTCCCGCCGCGGACCTGCGCACACCATTGTAGATTACATGAAGTTGCCTAAGGAGCAGCTGGAGCCTATTATGGTGAATTCAGAAAACATCATCCATTTCGGCCCTAATGCGTATGCCAAACCGGCTACCGGCCTGAATATCCTGCGTGAGACCATTATGGGCCGCGAAATTTTCGACAAGGCGTTCAAAACTTATTCAAAAAGATGGGCCTTCAGACATCCTGAACCTGCGGATTTTTTCCGCTCAATGAACGACGCAAGTGCCGAGAATCTGGACTGGTTCTGGAGAGGATGGTTTTACGGCACGGATCCGGTAGATATTGCAATAGATAAGGTAACTGTAGCTGTACCGGATCTGGATGGTACACCGGAACCTATGCGTGAGGTTTATACAGTGGATAATCCGCATGTCAATTCATTTGACGACATTTCTAAAATCCGTAACCGTAATGATAAAAGCATCACTTTTTATACAGACAGGCATAAAGACAGCCAGGATTTCTACTGGCGTTACGCACGTGGTCAGGAAAAAGTAAATACGAAGCGTGAATATACCCTGGAACGCGAAACAATGGAAAAGGTACCTGCCAAAGATAAACGTGATTTGCAGAATATATTTGGTTATCAAATCGATTTCGTAAATAAAGGTGGAATGGTAATGCCCATTATTCTGGAATTCACTTTCGAAGACGGCACAAAACTGACTGATAAATCCTCCGCTCAAATCTGGAGAAAGGACGAAAACAAAGTTTCCAAAACCTATTACTTTAACAAAAAACTAAAATCTGTTCAGCTTGATCCTTTGCGTGAAACAGCAGACATTGATACCGGCAATAATTTCTGGGGACAGATACCGGCACCTGCCACCAAATTTGAGGTCTTCAAACAGAAAACCGGAAATGCGGTCCGCGGTGCAGCACAGGAAAGGATAAATCCTATGCAGGCAGCGGGAAAATAAAAAAAACAGGAGTTGCATCGCAGCTCCTGTTTCATTTTAGTTAGAATGATAATCAATCCTTCAGACAGAAAGCCTGATTGGTATAAGTAGGGCTGGCCATATAGGCACTGTCTACCACGTTTTTCTGCTCAATCACAAGAACAATGTTTCCACAGTTTTTGTCTGTTGCTGTAGTTACTTTAAATTCTCCGTTCACCACGTTCACGGTTCTGGTAAATGAATTCACCTCTCCGGGAGCGATAACCTGGTTTACACCTTCAAAATCCATGTCCGTAAAGCGGCCACCTGAAACAGAAAGTGTGAATTTATGAATGAAATTGTCGGTAGCACTGAACTTACCGAGGATCACATCCCCTTTTTTGAAATGAACGCATTCTCCTTCATCATTAATCTTCATCATAGGTACAGGATAGGTGTTATCCATTTGGATACGGTGAGAATCTGAACTTCCGTCTTCATGTTCAATCACAATATTCAGTCTGGCATTAGTCCCGGGGCTGAAAAGTGCCAGCTGGCTCATAATATTGAGTTGATATGGCT
>CAYXUO010000034.1:0-13539 GCA_964468335.1 uncultured Chryseobacterium sp.
GCGGTAGAATTCACATTAAGACCTACAGAAGCCACCATAATGGCGCAGGCTAAAATCCAAAGATTGGAACCACTGAAAGAAATGTTTTTTTTTACATTAGCAAGGACTTTATGCTTGTCCTCTTCGCCGTTTTGCAGGTTAAATATATTGTTCATGGATAAAGAGAATTGTCGGCAAATTTACTGAAAAGGCTGAGGGTGCGGTTATTTAATCCGTGCAGTTTTTTCAAAATAAAATGACAGTTTCAAAAAACTCATTAGATGGTACAAAGAGCAGTCCTTCTAAAAAACTGCTTTGTGATCGTAAATTTAAAAATCGACAACTCCATAGAATACCAAAAAAGCTCCCGAAGGTACAGCTCTATGGGCTTTATCAATTGTCTCTTAGATTTTTAATTGATTTGATGATTATTAATACATTTGCCTCCGGCGAACCTTCGGTTTCATGTCCTGCGGACAAGGCGGCTCGAGGTGAAGGCAAACAGAGCGAAGTAATGCTTAGTGAATATAGGGCGCTATAATTTTGTTTGTTTAGTTGTCAAGTTTGTAAATGAACTCCTCTATTTCTGCTTGTCGTGTTTTTGCAAAATATTTGTCTGTCCCTATTACTATAAAACCACATTTTTCCAAAACTTTTTGCGAACCAAAATTGTCAAACGCGACCCGCGCAAAAATTGGTCTTACAGATTCAATAGCCAAAAATTGTTTAAGCGATTTTGTCGCAATTCCATGACCCCACATTTTTCTGTCTATTAAATATGCAACTTCTACATTATTCACTCTTTCAAATTTCGCAACCCTTCCAACAATAACATTGTCAACCCAAATTGTTTGATTGTTTATGGTCGGGTCGTTCAATAATTTTGTGTATTTATCTAAATAAGTGCCTTTATCCGTCGTTCCATTTGCCTCTTTGTCAAGCTGAAAGAGGTTATCCAAGTCCGCAAATACTGTGGGTTTGAGTTTTATGTCAAGTTTTTCATTCATCATAATTTCTATGCTGTGGTGGTTTTAAAATGCTCTATAACGCGCGGCGGATTTGCTAGCTTTCCCGATAGAAGTTTGCCTCCAATTGGGAAAGCTAGCAAATCGCGCAGTGCGATGGGCAAGATCCCTGATGCGCTCGCTCGGGGTGGGGTTTTGCCAATCTCTCTAATATAAGAACATTAATAAATCCCACTAATAATCAGGACAATATTTAACATGTGGATATGCGATTAATTAGATTTTTAAAACTGTGGATTACAAAATACGCAGTTCATATTCAGTATAAATTTACCGTTGATGCCAACCTGAATTTTAGCAGCGAATTTTGCAGTTTTATCACTGTAGGGCAATCACATTGAATAGTTAATCTGTAGGTAAAGCACCGCACAGAAAAACTGATGCCGCAGATATTTCGACGAAGCTCACGCCTCAGTATTCAAAAAAAAACAGACCCGGAAACCAGGTCTGTTTTGTATTATTTGTGTGTTTTATTACCCATGCAGTTTCTTCCAGATCACATCCTTCAGTTCCGTAAGGCCTTCCTGCGTGACGCTGGAAAAGTAAATAGGCTTCCGGTTTTCGGGAAATTCCTTTGAGATGTCTTCTTTTAATTCGTCATCAAGCAAATCAGCTTTGGAGATGGAAATGATATAGTCTTTATCCAGAAGTTCCGGATTGTATTTCTTCAGTTCATTCTCCAGAATTTCAAATTCTTTGTAATGACTTTCAGAATCCGACGGGATAAGGAACAACAGGATAGAATTTCTTTCAATATGCCGAAGAAAGCGGTGACCAAGGCCTTTGCCCTCGGCTGCGCCCTCAATAATTCCCGGTATATCGGCCATTACAAAAGATTTGTAATTCCTGTAATCCACGATACCTAAGTTTGGAGTCAGGGTAGTGAAGGCATAGTCGGCAATCTTTGGTTTGGCGGCCGAAACTGCTGCCAGCAGGGTGGATTTTCCTGCATTAGGGAAACCTACCAAGCCTACATCAGCAAGGATTTTAAGTTCGAAAGTGATAAATCCTTCTTCACCGGGCATTCCGGGCTGTGCATAACGCGGCGTCTGGTTGGTAGATGATTTAAAATGCTCATTGCCCAAACCTCCTTTGCCACCATGCATCAGGATGATTTCCTGACCGTCTTCCATGATTTCAGCAATTACTTCGCCTTCCTCATTTTTGGCTATGGTACCCAACGGAACTTTAATGTACACATCCTCACCGTAACCACCTGTAAGTTGATTTTTGGCACCGTTATGTCCGCGCTCTGCTTTTACATGTCGCGTGAAACGCAGTGGGAGCAAGGTCCACTCGTGGGAATCGCCTTTCATGATCACGTGTCCGCCACGTCCGCCGTCGCCGCCGTCGGGACCGCCTTTGGGAATATATTTTTCGCGGCGAAGGTGTGCTGATCCTGCACCTCCGTGTCCGGATTTACAGTGAATTTTTACGTAATCTACAAAGTTTGACATACTGTACTTTTAGGGTTTAGGTTAAGGTTTAGTTTACGGATCTGGATTTTTCAGGAAATGCACTCAGCATCCTAAATCCCGGCACCTGCATCCTATTTTATTTTTTCAACTTCAGCGTAAAGCATTTCCGAAATCTCGTCAATTTCTCCTACGCCGTTTATTTCTACATATTTATTCTGCGTCTTGTACAGCTCGGCTACCTCGGCAGTTTTGCTGTAATACTCCTGAATTCTCGTGCGGATGATTTCTTCATTTGAATCGTCGGTGCGGCCGCTGGTTTCGCCTCTTTTCAGTAAGCGGTTTACCAAAATCTCATCTTCAACAACCAGTGAAAGGCAAACAGAAATCTCTGAATTCAGCTCAGTTTTTACGATTTGCTCCAGTGCTTCAGTTTGGTTTACCGTTCTTGGATAACCATCAAAGATAAAGCCGTTGGTATCAGTAGGTTTTTTCACTTCATCCGTAAGCATATCGGTGGTTACCTGATCGGGTACAAGTTCACCTTTGTCTATATAGGATTTTGCCAGTTTGCCAAGTTCCGTTTCGTTCTTGATGTTGTAACGGAAAAGGTCGCCAGTAGAAATCTGCTTCAGGTTAAATTTTTCAATCAGGTTCTGGGCCTGTGTGCCTTTGCCGCTTCCCGGAGGACCAAATAAAACGATGTTGATCATGAATAATTGTTTGTTATGAAAAAATTCCGCGCTGGCGGATGATTAGTGGTTTATCTGGCCTTCTTCAAGTTGGTAAAGGTCTTTTAGGTTCCTGCCGAGTTCATCATAATCCAGACCGTAGCCCAGGACAAACTTATTAGGGATTTCCTTTCCGATGTAATCCAGTTTGAAATCCTTCTTATACACTTCCGGCTTAAGCAGGAAGGATGCAAGTTTCACTGACTTTGGTCTCTGGGTCTCGTTAAAATACTGGAATAGACTTTCAACCGTGTTGCCGGTATCCACAATGTCTTCCACCAGAATAATATGCCTGTCTTTTATCTCCTTGGTAAGTTCCATTTTCTGGTAAACAATTCCTGTGGACTGTGTTCCGACATAAGAGCTCATCTGGATAAATGCAATTTCACACTGACCGGGATAGTGTTTCAGCAAATCGGAGAAAAACATCACCACGCCGTTCAATACACCAATGAAAACAGGAACTTCGTCCTTGTAATCCTCGTAAATCTTAAGGGCGGTTGCTTTTACAATTTCCTGTATTTCAGCATCCTTTAAATAAGGAACGAAAGTTTTGTCATGAATTTTAATGGATTCCATACACTGTTTTGAAGTCTGCAAATTTAAGCATTTTTATCGAAAAAATTTTGAGCCTCTTTGTGAGTTGGAAATTATACCTCAGTTCCAATATTTTTGCGGCAAACTTTGCCTGAAACTTATATTAAAAGTAACTTTGCGCGAATCTAAAAACAGTAGAATATGTCAACTTACGTGGTTGTTGGTCTTCAGTATGGAGATGAAGGTAAAGGTAAAATAACAGATGTGCTTTCCGCAAAATCGGATTATGTCGTTCGTTTTCAGGGCGGCGATAATGCGGGTCATACCGTATATGCCGGCGAGGAAAAGTTTGTTCTTCACCTGTTGCCATCCGGAGTTTTGCAGTGCCAGGGAAAATGCATCATTGCCAATGGTGTAGTGGTGAATCCCAAAGCTTTTATGAAGGAGATAGGCCAGCTGGAAGCCAAAGGTATGAGAACGGATCACGTTTTCATCAGCCGCAGGGCCCATGTAATTATGCCTTATCATATCTTACTGGATACCTATCGTGAGGAAGATGAGGACGGAACCCAAATCGGTACCACAAAGAAAGGTATCGGTCCCTGCTATGAAGATAAGATCGCCCGGGTTGGAATCCGCATGGTTGATCTTCTGAATCCTGAAGTGCTTCGCGAGAAGATTGAGAAAAACCTGAAGAGCAAGAACAGCCTTTTTGAAAAATATTTTGACAAGCCTACGCTTAATGTGGATGAGATCTTTAATGAGTTCCTGGAGATTGGCGAACAGCTGAAAGACCGTATAGTAGACACAGAGGTTGAACTTAACCAGGCCATTAAAGACGGAAAAAATATTCTTTTCGAAGGTGCTCAGGCTTTGATGCTTGATATTGATTTCGGTACGTATCCGTATGTAACATCCTCTTCACCGTCTACCGGCGGAGTTTGTACCGGTGCGGGGGTGCCGCCTACGAGCCTGCAGAATCTCATCGGAGTTGCTAAAGCTTATACGACGCGTGTAGGAAATGGGCCGTTTCCTACTGAACTGGATAATGAGCTGGGCGAAGAGATCCGTAAGGTGGGTCACGAATTCGGTGCCACAACGGGAAGACCGAGAAGGACAGGTTGGTTAGACCTCGTATCTCTGAAGCATGCCACAATGATTAACGGGATCAATAATTTGGTAATTACCAAACTTGATGTTTTATCCGGAATCCCAACTCTGAAAGTAGCTACGCACTACAAAACCGAGGATGGGAAGATTATTGATTACTTTACATCGTCCACCACAAAACTATACGATTACGAACCGATCTATAAAGAACTGGAGGGATGGACCGAAGACATTACGCATGCCAGGTCTTACGACGAACTGCCTGCAAATGCAAAAAAATATATCGAGTTTATTGAGGAATACCTGGGTATCAACGTTTATCTTGTTTCAGTAGGACCGGAAAGAAGTCAGAACATTATACGTAAAGAACTCTTTTAATTTATTCGCATATTAACGAAGAAAACACCGGCATGCCGGTGTTTTTTATGTAAGAATCTTCCGTTATTTGGCCACGCCCATGCCGGCAAAATAGTTTTTAAATGCGCTTATCTCAAGTGCGAATACACCGTCGTTGCCAATCATAGTGATGGGTCTCCAGAAACTGTTGTCGAACACGCTTACTATTCCCTGATAGGAATTGATTCCTGCCGGCTCGGTAACACCCCACGGATTCCTGAGGATAATATATTTTTTGTTGTTCACAAACGCCCAGCCTAAAATGGTGTAGGCATGATTCGCAACGATATTGGAACCGGAATAATTACCTGAACCGTAGGTCCATGCAACCATTGGATTAATGGTTTTCATGCTCATGGAATTTTCCCTCACAATACTGTACAGCTGTTCGGCAGTTCTGGTATTGGTGTAGTAATAGAGAGGTGTTTTATTGTTCAGCTGAGCAATAGCTTTTACAGGGTCTCCATAAGCAGTTTGGGTAATGTCGGGCTTGTCCGTATTGTTTTTGGTAATCCATTTGGCAAAAGCTTTCTCATATACAGCTGGCCAGATCTCTGCCGCATCATTACTTCTGCAGTAAACCGGCTTGTTGGCTCCGTTTACAATGGTATTGTCCGTTACTTCAATGAGTTTTGTTGGGGCGTCCTTACCCCCGCCTTTGGTGTAGAACTGTATAGCGTTTGTACGCTGTGTTTCGCCAGTGCCTGTAGCTCGTACTTTATGCTCGATACTGTAAGGATCGGCCCATGCCAGCGCAGCAATCGCCGAAATGAAATAGCAGTTACCCACCGCACCCTGTATTGGATCATTGTATTCGGTTACATCACTGAAAAAGTTCCCCATATCCTTCCAGCTTGTATTCGCAGGGTTCCATTCCGTATTTGCACTTCCTGCGGCGGCAAAGGTGAGATCCTTGATTGCAGCGGTAGTAAGTTTGTTGCTTAAAGTATGGTCCAGTTTCGGGATACTCAGAGTTACATTCAGTTTGCCTCTGTTCAGGCGGCTTTCGACCACCGAAACAGAATCCAGTTTCGTTACACCAATTTCGTTTAAGTCCTTCAGGCTTTTCAGTGTGGAGAAATCCATGGTTTCCATTTCGGACTTGGTTCTGATTTTTACCTCATCATCCTTCAGTTTAGTTACCGTATTCTCGCCGGTGAGTTTGAGTCCCAGGTAGAGGGGTGAGTGGTTTTTGATGTCGAAAAGGTCGGCATAATTTGTTTCCAGGGTGTCTTCCAGAATCTGTATTGATTTGGGATCCGACCAGTCAAATTTTTTGCCCGTGAGGGCTTCTGTCAATGCATAGGGATTTATTACTCCTATAAACATTTCTTTAGGCGCTTTGTCCATGTTAATTGGTTTTATGGGTTATCGAAAATTAAGTGTCCTGAGTTTGGTTGCTGATCAGAATATGAAAGTCTTCATCGTACAGAAGGAGCAACCTCTCAAATGTGCGTATGGCGTTTGTGTCGTCTGGTGAGATGATGATCCGGGCAGTGCGGCCTTGATCCATATAGATGATTTCCCGTCGCTCCCCACCTACAGAGCTTCGTGATATTTCTCGCTCCGGCATATCAGATAATTTTTTCATTTCCTCCTTCAGCTGTTTAAGATCGTATGTGTTCTTATCACTGTACGTGGGAGTTTCTTCATACCCTTTGAAAATCCTTATAGAGGCCGTTGCATCCTTATAAAAATTGATGGTATAGCTGTAAGCATAGGCCGGAGGCAGGCTTCCGGTGGTATAGATAAGGACAAGTAGGGTTTCCATTAGCTGAACTTTTGAGTTGATGATCGTAACACAAAGTTACAGGGACTGGCTGTGCGGGGTATAAGGGGAATCACCCTTTTTTTATAGGTGAAATCACCTATTTTTTTAATTTTTGCCAGGATTTTTAAAATGGTCATTAAAGTTTAACAGTGTAAAAATCACCTGGGAACACCTTTTAGCATTATGCATAGCTTGAGCAAGTTATTTGCTGCATAACAATAATTATCATATAATCACTGTTTATATGATAAGCGTTAATTATTTGCAACAAATTGGCAGGTTTATTGAACGTGGTTGTCTAATAGTAAGATGTAACCAGCATATTTAAAATTGACCTTTCGTGTCACTAAAAAACAATGTCGTTATGAAAAATTTACACAATGTAAGGAGCGGTCACAGATTGGATGAAATTGTCTTCCAGGACCGAAATAAAAGTTATGGAGCGTATGCCTTACGGCGCGAAGAAGGTACAGTGTTGGGTAAAGCGATGTTCTTTGGAATCAGCATATTTGTATTTCTGGGCATCACGCCGCTTGTGATTTCAGGATTATCCTCAGGCAAAACTCTGGAGCCGGAAATTATTAATCCTCCTCAATGGGTGCCGGTGCCGGAAATTGACAGGCCCGATAGGGTAATTGATCCGCCTGCAGCAGCACCAATCCAAGTCGCTACTCAAAGCTATAACTCGGCTGTTCCGGTTCCAAAACAGAACGCTGAGGAAGCTCCGGCTTCAGTGATTAACCGTAATGAAGCGGTGCCGGGTCTACAGGATACTCCGGGTGAGGCCCCTGTAAATACGTATACGCCACCCTCCATAAATTCCGGAACTAACGTTCTGCCAACTGAGGTAGTGCCGCCGGTCGCCGACCCGAACGCGATTCCTGTTAAGGTGGATGTAATGGCAGATTTCCAGGGCGGCATTCAGGCTTTCCGTAAAAAAGTCATTCAGAAGTTTGACGGTGCGGCCTACGAAGGGTCTGGCGAGAAAATTTCTTCAGTGGTAACTTTTGTCGTGGAAAAAGATGGCAGCATTTCGGCTGTGAAAGCATCGGGCAAAGATGCGGAATTTAATCGCGAAGCGGAAAAAGCGGTGACAGCAGCAAAAGGGAAATGGAATCCAGCTGTGCTGGATGGTCAGAAAGTGAGGTCGTATTTCCGTATTCCTGTTACAATGCAGTTTGATTAACGCGATCTTAATCAACTTATGTTATCCACAATTGATTTTTCAGTTGTGGATAAATTTTTATATGTTAAAGGGTTAAAGGTCAGTATTTTAAATTTGATCCGCATAATCGCATCAGAGCGACTCTAAAAATTATGTATTTTTGTATTTTAAAGATTAATAATGGGTAAAATCATCGGTATAGCGAATCAAAAAGGGGGAGTTGGAAAGACCACGACCGCAGTCAACCTGGCTGCTGCTCTGGGCGTATTGGAAAAGAAAGTGCTTCTGATCGATGCTGACCCACAGGCTAACGCCACCTCCGGGCTGGGTGTGGAAGAAGTGAAGTTCTCCACCTATAACTTGCTGGATCACAGTTCAGATGCCAGAAAATGCATTCAGCGTACTTCTTCGCCAAACCTTGACATCATACCCTCCCATATTGATCTTGTGGCTGCTGAAATTGAGCTCGTAGACCGTGATAAGAGAGAATATATGCTCAAGGAGGCGCTGGCGCAAATCCAGGGCGACTACGACTATATCGTAATTGACTGTGCGCCTTCACTTGGTCTAATTACCGTGAACGCCTTAACCGCTGCAGATTCGGTAATCATCCCTATTCAGTGTGAATATTTTGCTTTGGAAGGTTTGGGCAAACTCCTGAACACAGTAAAAAACGTTCAGAAAATTCACAATAAAGATCTGGACATCGAAGGCCTCCTGCTTACGATGTACGATTCACGTCTGCGCCTTTCTAACCAAGTGGTTGAAGAGGTAAACAGCCATTTCCCCGAAATGGTATTTGAGACCATAATCAGCCGTAATGTGCGCCTGAGTGAAGCACCGAGTTTTGGCGAAAGCATCCTGAACTATGATGCGGAAAGCAAAGGAGCTATACAATACCTACAGCTGGCTGAGGAAGTATTGCTGAAAAATGAAAATCTCGTGAATAATTAAACAGCTTTTGCTGAACATAATAAGTGACAACGCATAAATGAAAGATAAAAAAAGAGCAATGGGTCGCGGATTGGGAGCTATCCTTAGTGCAGAATCCAAGGCAACCATTAACTCAGCCACCGACGAAGGAGCGGATAAGTTTGTGGGCAATATAGTTGAGGTTCAGATAGAAGATATTTATCCTAATGCTTCTCAGCCCAGAACCTATTTTGATGAAAGGGCACTAAACGAGCTGGCGCAGTCCATCCGTAATCTCGGCGTAATACAGCCAATCACGGTCAGGAAGGAAGGCGGCAAGTTTGAAATCATTTCTGGTGAAAGACGTTACCGTGCCTCAAAAATTGCAGGTCTTGCTACCATTCCTGCCTATATCCGTCTGGTTAATGATCAGGAACTACTGGAAATGGCCCTGGTGGAAAATATCCAGCGTGAGGATCTGGATGCCATAGAAGTGGCGCTAACCTACCAGCGGCTGCTCGACGAAATCGGACTTACTCAGGAAAGTCTGAGTCAGCGCGTAGGAAAGGAAAGAAGTACAATTACCAATTCAATAAGACTGTTACGTCTTACGCCTGAAGTGCAGAATGCCATTCGCAGCGGAGAAATTTCGGCAGGTCACGGACGTGCTATTATCAGTCTGGAAGATTCTGAAGCCCAAAATTTCCTCTTCAGGAAAATAATCCGCGAAGGGCTTAATGTCAGACAGGCAGAACTTGCTTCTACCCAGATTAAAAATCCTGAAAAATCCGAACCCAAAGCAAAACCCGTATTGCCTAACAGCCTGAAAAGAGTGCAGAAATCCCTGTCCGATGTTCTTGAAGTAAATGTGGAAATCAAAGCCTCAGGTAAAGGAGATAAAGGTAAGATCGTGCTTGACTTTAAAAATCAGGAAGACCTGGATAATATTCTCTCACACTTCAGGTTATGAGGATTTTCCTGACCGCCATTTTTTTATTGATATCCATAGCGGCCCTTGCGCAGGTGAACCGTAATGATACCATACGCACGGAAAATCATCCACGAGATACACTCTCTGCCAGAACGCCTAAAAGTGAGTTGGAAGTGGTAAGTAATATCGAAAATCTTAATGCCCCTTTTACCAAGCCGGCCTTCAGCCCCACAAAGGCAGGTCTTTATTCTGCTGTACTTCCCGGTTTGGGTCAGTACTATAACAAAAAATACTGGAAAATCCCGGTGGCATGGGGGGCCATTGGTGCCGGCGTAGGCGTGACTATTTATAATGACAAACGGTACCGAAGATACAGGAATGCTTTCGTATCTGAAATTAACGGTGTTCCGCATGAATTTTCCAACTACAATATCTCCAACCTTAAAGAGGCATTGGGACGGCAGCAGGACTTATGGAAAAGAAACCGTGATTACGCGATTGCAGCAACCGGCCTGATATACATCCTGAATATTATGGATGCGGTGGTAGATGCCCACCTGTACGAAGGCAGGAATGACCCGGATTTGGCTATCCGGCCCACAATTATACAGGACGAATTTACGGACAGTCCATCTACTTTAGGAGTGGTTCTCAATTATAAATTTTAAAGCAAGCGGATGAAAATAGCATTGGTAGGATATGGAAAGATGGGTAAGATCATCGATGAGATTGCCTCCTCGAAAGGTCATGAGATCGTAGCCAGGCTCACTGAAACGCCTACTGCGGAAAATCTGAATAATCCGGATGTGGTTATTGAGTTCTCACAACCCGAAGCAGCATTCAGCAATATTAAAAACTGCCTGGAACTTCAGATCCCGGTCGTTTGCGGAACTACCGGCTGGCTGACCCGTATGGCAGAGGTAGAGCGCATTGCCGAAATCAATAACACTGCATTTTTGTATGGATCAAATTTCAGCCTGGGGGTAAACCTCTTTTTTGCACTTAATGAGAAACTCGCGGAACTGATGCGGCCATTTGATGAATATAAAGTGCAGTTGGAAGAAATCCATCATACACATAAAAAAGATGCGCCCAGCGGTACTGCCATTACCCTCGCAGAAGGGATCATCGCTCAGGATTCCCGTTTTGAAGCCTGGAAACTGGAGGAAACAAAAGGTTCCGAATTGGGTATATTTGCCATTCGTGAAGACGAGGTTCCCGGAACCCACAAGGTGTATTACCGTTCCGATGTGGATGAGATTGAAATCGGGCATACAGCCTTCAGCCGAAACGGATTTGCACAGGGTGCCGTGATTGCTGCCGAGTGGATTATCGGAAAGAAGGGAAATTTCAGCATGAAAGATGTGCTTTTTTCGTGATGTCCCCACTTCTAACCAAATGCGAAAGGCAAATATTTCAGTAACAAATCCCCTCCCAAGTAAACTAATAGCGTTAAGCAATACAAAATGAATTATTTTCTTACCTACACCTTATATGTAATTGTACTGTCTGTACTCATGGGAATTTCCACGTGGAAACTTTTCCGCAAAATGGGTTACAGTCCGTTGATGGCGTTTGTTCCCTTTTACAACTATTTTATTATCCAAAAGGAATCAGGACAGCCAAAATGGTGGGTGGCGCTGGCATATTTGCCTATTGTAGGACCAATTATGATGACGGTTTTTCACCTGAATCTGATGAAAGAGTTTGGTAAAACTTCCTTTGCTCAAAAACTGATGACTGTATTTCTGCCATTCATCTATTTGGCAGTCGTCAATTACTCCAAAGATACTGAACGCGTAAAGGAGGAAGAATTTTATTTGACCGATGAGGAAAGAGAAGCAGGTAAAAAAGATTCCTTTCTGGGGTCCATCACCTTCGCTGTTGTTTTCGCCACCATAATACATGTTTTTTTCACTCAGCCTTTCGGAATCCCGACCGGTTCTATGGAGCGCACCTTGCTTGTAGGTGATTTCCTTTTCGTTAATAAACTTAATTACGGCTACCGAATGCCTATGCGTCCAGTGGCAATTCCTTTTCTTCAGGGAACCATCATAGATACAGGCGAGAAAGGTAATCCCAAAGATGATCCAAAATCATATGCCGAAGGGATTAAGCTTCCTTATCTGCGCCTTCCGGGTTGGGAAAAACCAAAGAGAAATGACATTGTAGTCTTTAACTATCCGGACGATTCCGTGCATGTGGCTATAGACAGAAAAGATCCGTATGTAAAACGATTGGTTGCCCAGCCTGGCGATGTGATGGAATTCCGCGCTGGAAAGCTTTTTATAAACGGTAAACCTGAAGTAAAAATGGGCGATGCGCAGGTGCAGCATGCTTATGAAGTCCTGACCAGTTCGCAACTTGATATCAGTTCATTATACAATATCTACGGCTTTTTACCCGTTCAGGAACAACGTACGGATTCAGGGTTCTATTACCGTTTTCAGGGGCTTACCGATCAGACTGCTAAGGAAATCAAAGCTCTTCCGCAAGTGGTAACCATGGTTGAGGCTGTGGAACCGCAGGGCAAAAAGGATATTTCTTACTATCCTGATATGCAGAAAACGATGGAACAGCAGCAACTTGTTTTCAGTGAAAAAGTAAATACCTCATCAACCATCTTTCCCAATAATAAGGACTGGAATGTAGATTGGTATGGTCCGCTGCGCATCCCAAAAAAAGGCGACGTGCTGAAACTTACACCGGAAAACCTGCCCGAATACCGCAAGTTGATCGCGCAGCATGAAGGTAATACAATCTCCGCAGCTAACGGCAGGATTATGATTAATGGTCAGGAAACTGATACCTATACTGTACAGTATGATTATTATATGATGGTGGGAGACAACCGCGACGCGTCCCTGGATGCCCGTTTCTTTGGTTATGTGCCGGAAACACACATCGTGGGTACACCGATGTTTACGTGGCTGAGCATTGAGGGCCTATTTTCCGACGCGAGTTCTACATATCAGGCGCCGGGTAAAAAAATTCGCTGGGACAGAATGTTCAAAGCTACCAATACGGGTGATCTTCATAAAACTTCTTACTGGTGGTTGGCTGTGCTGATTCTTGTGATGTTTTTCGGCTGGGATTATTTTGCAAAACTCTTTCGGAAAAAAGATAAAGATGTTTAATCATACAAAACGCGGTCTTTATCGCGTTTTTTAATTTATACAGAATGACTTCATGAATGTTTTAATGCCCGTTTTTTACCTTCCGCCCGTGTCATGGTTTGCAGAATTTCTTCGGCCTGACCGCAGCGTATACCTTGAACAACTTGAAAATTTCCCGAAACAGACCTTCCGTAACCGCACACTTATTTACGGTGCCAACGGAAAACTGGCACTCATGATACCTATAAACCATACCGGTAAGCGTCTCTATAAGGAAACTGAAATATCGTACGCCGAAGACTGGCAGAAGGTACACTGGAAATCCATTAAAACCGCTTATCAGAGCTCGCCTTATTTTGAGTATTATGAGGATAAACTTCAGTCCATCTATTCCGAAAAGACAAAACATCTTTTCGACTTTAACCTTTCGGCTCTTAATGTCATCCAATCG
>CAYXUO010000034.1:13549-18750 GCA_964468335.1 uncultured Chryseobacterium sp.
ATAAATTCTCGGCGAAAAGTTCCGAAAAGAAAGGTTTGACGGAGTATTATCAAAGTTTTTCAGCCAAGCATGGATTTATTGAAGACCTGTCCGTTTTGGATCTTTTATGTAACATTGGACCTGAATCTTCTACCTATATCAGAAATATTACAACACAACAATAATAATTTTATGAAAAGACTTTTTATAGCAACCTCATTTCTTTTTGGGATAGGATTGGTTTCCGCGCAGCAATCGCTGGCGGTGGAACCTATGAAGGATAAAGACCTGATGACCTGGTACCATAAGGATTTTTCGGCCACCAATGTGTATGGAATCAATACAGAAAATGCATACAAATTTTTGGAGTCCAAGGGTCTGAAACCTAAAACTGTAGTGGTAGGAGTGTTAGACAGTGGAGTAGAGGTGGATCACCCTGGGCTGATGAAGAATATGTGGAAGAATCCCAATGAGGTTCCTAACAACGGTAAGGATGATGACGGTAACGGTTACATAGACGATGTACACGGCTGGAATTTCATAGGTGGAAAAAATGGAGATATTGACGCTGATAATCTTGAAGTTACACGAATCGTTAAGAAGTATCAGTCAGTTTTCGAAGGTTCCAATTCAGTCCAGAATAAGGCCAATCAGGCTAAGATGCCGGCTGAGTTTGAGATGTACATGAAATCTAAGGAGTTGTATACCAAGAAAGGGATGGAGGCTAAGCAGGCCTATCAGACCTACACTATGATCAACTCCATGATTCCTACAATGGTTTCCTTGCTTAATGGTAAGGTGCTGACACCTGCTGCAGTGGCCGCGATTAAACCTACTACTCAAGAGCAGGCCATGTCCGTACAGGTGTTGTCGGGTATCGCAACAGATCCACAGTTTGCGGGAAAGACCCCTGCGCAGGTAGAAACCCTGTTAAAGGAGCAGATGAAAGAAGCCATTACTCACTTTGAGGCGCAGGCAACGAAACACTATAATCTGGACTTTGATCCCCGTGCTGAAATTGTAGCAGATAATTATGACGATTATAAGGAAAAATACTACGGCAACAATAATTACGAAGGACCGGACGCGGGTCACGGTACCCATGTGGCGGGCATCATAGCAGGACTTCCGCACGGTGAAGAAGTGCAGTACGGTGTAGCATCCAAAGTGGCAAAGATTATGGCCATACGTACAGTTCCAAACGGTGATGAGCGGGATAAGGATGTAGCGAACTCAATCCGATATGCTGTTGATAATGGTGCAAAAATTCTGAATATGAGTTTTGGCAAGCCGGTGTCTCCAGGCAAGGAAGTGGTATGGGACGCGTTTAAATATGCCCAGGACAAAGGTGTCCTTCTTGTGAAGGCCGCCGGTAATGATAACGAGGATTTAGCTGAAAATACTTATTTTCCAAGCAATTTTAAAACTCCGGCAGACGAGCAGCCATTCATCAGCAATATGATTGTGGTGGGTGCCAGTACGAAAGATGCAGAATTCCTGCGAGCTTCCTTCTCCAACTATAACCAAAAGATGGTTGATGTTTTTGCTCCCGGTCAGGAAATATATGCGCCTGTGCCCGATGCTAAATATAAATTTGAGCAGGGGACATCTATGGCTTCACCAGTTGTAGCGGGTGCCGCGGCAGTGCTTCTGGCTTATATGCCTAACCTGAAGCCCGAACAGATTATAGAGTCTTTGGTGAAAACAGCTAACAAATCTTCTGTAAATGCCATGCTTCCAACCAACACCAATAACCGTTTCGATTTGATTTCAAGATCGGGTGGCGTTATTGATCTTCGCAAAGCGGCAGAGTATGCATTCATCAATTTCTACAAAGGTGATGCAAAATCTGCGAAACCTGCAGTGAAGAAATCTGCGGCAAAGCAAAAGGTGAAATAGATAACATTATTTTACGCCTGTCGAATAATTATGAAAAGCCCATTTCCATGGGCTTTTTTTGTTGATCTCATTTTTGGCTGGCACGGTTTTAGCCTGTTTGCCCATATCAAATAACTATACAATGAAAAATATACTTTTAACGGGAATAGTTGCAGCTTCACTTGCTGTTTCCTGTTCCACTGCAAAAACAGCGCAAGCCGATAGAGCAGAGTTTCTAAAGATGAAGGGTACCTGGCAGATCACAAGTGTAGACTATGATAAGTCTCTAATGATCAAACCTTTTGACGAAGGTGCAGATGCACAGTGTTTCGTTGGCAGTCAGTGGATTTTGGTTCCTAACAACTACACGGGATCTTATACGCTGAACGGCGGTGGTGTATGCCCGGTCAAGACTCAGCCAATCAAGTTTGAAGTTTTAACAGGCAATACTTTTCAGTTTAAGAAAATATTCGACGGTACTAAAGCCAAAGAGAACGAAACCGGATATGCTCTTACTCTGCTGAATCAGACCGCAGATCAGTTTTCCGTACAACAGTCCGTTCCGTTTGAGGGACAGACCGTAAATGTAATTTACAATTTTCAAAGAACTGCCAAATAATTAATTTAAACAATCCCTATTATGAAACTAAGAAATATATATATAGCAGGAGTTACTGCTGCATTAATGCTTACAAGCTGTGAAACAATTCAAAATTCAAATCATCAGCAAAGAGGTACAGTGGTAGGAGCATCTACAGGTGCTGTACTTGGTGGTGTACTAGGAAACAATATAGGAAAAGGAGGTAATGCGCCAGCCGGTGCGGTGCTTGGAGGTATCATTGGTGGTGTGGCCGGTAATGTGATTGGCCGTAAAATGGATCAGCAGGCAAAAGAGATTAAGCAGACTTTACCTGGTGCTGAAGTTGAAAGGGTAAACGAAGGTATTAAAGTTACTTTACCGGAAAGAATGGTAAATTTCGGTTTTGACTCATCAGAACTTACTGCCGATTCCAGAGCTAACCTTGATAAACTGGCTCAAATCCTGAACAATAATGACGATACCAATATCAATATTTACGGACATACAGACAGTAAGGGTACCGAAAGCTACAACCAGGGACTTTCTGAAAGACGTGCCGCTGCCGTTAAATCTTATCTTGTAGGCAAAGGCGTTGCTTCCAGCAGGTTGTTCCCAATGGGTATGGGTGAATCCGATCCGAAGTCCAGCAACAACACGGACGCAGGAAGAGCTGAAAACCGCCGTGTAGAGTTTGCGATTACCGCAAACGAAAACATGATTAAGGAAGCCCAGGAGGGTCAATAGGACATCAGTCAAATTAAATACTTTCAGAAAACTGCCTTCAGGCAGTTTTTTTTTGCTGTGTCCACAAATGCCGTTGTCGTAAAAAAATGTATTTTTACGGTTGATTCTCTAAAAATTTATGACGAAATATATAAAACTGCTACGCGTAGAACAGTGGGTTAAAAACCTGTTTGTTTTTCTGCCGCTGTTTTTCTCGGGAAATATCACCAATGCAGATCTGGTGTTAAAAAGTATAGTCGCGTTTGTGATTTTTTCTTTCGCTGCAAGTTTTATTTATATACTGAATGATTATTCGGATGTGGAGTCAGACCGGCAGCATCCTGAAAAACGCATGAGACCCATTGCGAGTGGAGCGGTTTCGAAAAATACTGCTGTCCTGTTTTTGGTTCTGGTTCTGGCGGGTGGGCTGCTGCTGCTTGGGGTATCTCATTTTTATCTTCATATAGATATTGTGAAATTTTCCTCAGTAATCCTCTTTTACGTATTGCTCAATATAGCTTATACCTTTCATCTGAAACATGTTGCCATAATAGATGTTTCCATAATCGCTACAGGATTTGTACTTCGTGTTCTGGCCGGTGGTTATATTTCCGGTATCCCAATATCACAGTGGGCCATACTACTTACATTTGTACTGGCACTGGTGCTTGCGTTTGGAAAGAGGCGTGGAGAACTCATCAATGCACAGATCTCAGGCCGTACCCGCAAAGCACTGGATGGATATAATGTTCAGTTTGCCGATATTGCACTCTCTATTTCGGTAACACTCGCAATAATTTCGTACCTTATGTTTACCGTTCAGCCGGAGGTTCAGGATCGCTTTGGCAGCCGGATTTTCTATACCTTCATTTTTGTTGTATTCGCTTTTATGAGATATCTGCAGCAAACGCTGGTACATAACAAAACCGAATCTCCAACCAAAATAATATATAAGGACAGATATATTCAGGTTACCCTTGCCATCTGGTTTGCTACCTTCCTCCTGTTAATTTATGATAAGCAGTTTTAATTAAGATGAAGAAGAATTTTGTACAGAAAGTGGCCAACTGGGGAAATTACCCTGTAGTGACAGGAAATTTGCGTACTGCTGATACTTTGGCAGAAATAAAGTCCTTTGTGAAAGAGCATAATGAGATCATCGCCCGTGGCAACGGAAGATGTTACGGCGATGCCTCTTTAGCTGAAAACATATTGTCTACAGCAAGACTGAATAAATTTATCAGTTTCGACCGCATAAACGGTACCATTGAGTGTGAGGCGGGCGTCATGCTTTCCGATGTATTGGACCTGACCGTTAAGCAGGGCTATTTTCTCTTTGTTACACCCGGTACAAAATTCATTACAGTTGGCGGTGCGATCGCTTCCGATGTGCACGGCAAGAACCATCATTCTGAGGGCTGCTTTTCGGATCATCTGATCTCATTCAAACTTCTTACCGAGCACGGTGATGTTCTGAACTGTTCCTCAACTGAAAATTCTGAACTTTTTTGGGCTACCGTTGGTGGTATGGGACTGACGGGAATTATACTGTCAGCAGCATTTAAACTGAGGAATATAGAGACTGCGTATATCCGTCAGGAAAGTATCAAAGCGGATAATCTGGATGAGATATTTGCGCTTTTCGAGGAAAGTAATTCATGGACCTACAATGTAGCCTGGATAGATTGCCTGCAGACCGGTAAGAATATGGGCCGGTCCATACTTATGCGTGGCGAACATGCCACTAAGTATGAGCTCACCGAAAAAACCCGGCAGACGTGTCTTGCCTGTGAGTAGTTGCTGCATGGCCGCCTGCTTCAGATCGCGTTTCTTGGCGATCATTTGGTCAAGGGTGGCGAGCAAAGCATCGACATCGCTCAACGCCATCGCAATGGCGCGCTGTTCGGGAAGGGGCGGAACGATTAGGTGCATCTTCAACAAGTCACGGGTATAAATAGCCGCAACACTCGTCGTTCCAGTGGCAAGCCTGCGAAGCCTAGAAATTGCGCTCTCGGTATTCAACGAATAGTTTACATACTCA
>CAYXUO010000035.1:0-15966 GCA_964468335.1 uncultured Chryseobacterium sp.
GTTTGCTGATGAGTTTAAGGAGGGCTTCGCGGTTTTTTGCTTCATGATAGAATTTTGGGAGCTTTTCAAGCAAGGTAAAATGCGAGCGGTCTTTATGCTCGCGAAGCTCTGCCGCAATATACCGTTCCAGATAGTCAAGATGTTTACCGTTTAGGGCGAAAAATACCTCATCACGAAATGGCGCCTGCAGCCACAGGTCTGCACCAAACCAGGAATGTGCCAACACGGACACCTTCGCATATCCAATTTTGGTAACTGTTTCGCGCTGGCAGCCACAAAAAGTGCAAAAAAGCCGCGCGGTGCAGCGGTCCTGATCCACTGAGGCAACAGCTTTTTTCCCGCAGGCAGGGCACACGATCCATACTTCGCTGTCAAAGTCGGAAAGACGGAAGTTTTCATCTTTAAATCTCATAGGAACTGTATGAATTGACATCGAATATTAAGTAACGAAGAAAGGAAACTGTTTCAAATATCGAAAATTACAGTAGAGGAAAATCTAACGTTTCATAACAAAAAAATCCTTTCAGAATTTCTTCCAAAAGGATTAAGTTAATGGATGCGGTGGTTTATCCGTTATTGGTCACAGTGAGTTTAACGTCCATATTGTTCCGTGTGGCATTGGAATAGGGACAGACCTGATGCGCCTTTTCCACCAGTGACTGCGCTTCCTCCAGCGTTACTCCGGGTACATTGACCGCAAGTTCTGCCGCCAGACCGAAACCACCATTGTCAATCTGGCCAATGCTGACTTTTGCGGTTACGGAAGTTTCACCGGTTCTTACCTTTGCGAGTCTGCTTACCTGTTTCAGCGCACTGTCAAAACAGGCCGAATAACCTGCAGCAAACAGCATCTCAGGATTAGCATACTCATCATTGGCGCCTCCCAGGGCCTTTGGCATGCGGACCTGCATATCAATCAGTCCGTTGTCACTTATTACATGGCCGTCGCGGCCGCCGGTAGCAGTTACGCTTGTGGTGTACAGTGTTTTCATATATTATCTGTGGATTTGGTTAATGAGTTTATTAAGCGTGATCTTCAGGGCGCTGAGTTCTTCTAGCTTAACATCGATGTTCTCCAGCATCCGCGCCGGAATTTCCATTGCTTTTTCCTGCAGAGCCTTACCGATGTCCGTCAGGAAGAGATGCACTACCCTTTCGTCTCTTGTACATCGCTGCCTGGTAATCATGCCTTTTAGCTCAAGTCTTTTTAGAAGCGGTGTAAGCGTTCCGCTGTCCAGCAGCAACTTGCTCCCCAAATCACAGACTGCCAGGCCGTCCTGTTCCCAAAGAACCAGCATGACCAAATACTGAGGATAGGTTAAATCCAATTCCTGCAGCAGCGGACGGTACAAGCCCGTAATCTCCCGGGAAAGCGCATAAAGCGGGAAGCACAGTTGCTCGCCCAGGCGAAGTGAATCAGCGGTTCCCATATTCTTTAATTTTATATTATTTTCTGATGATGAATTCATCCATGGGTAATCTCACCTTTTTCATTGTAGAAAGCCAGTCTTTTTCAGCATCGCGGTAGCCCAGGTAAAGTAAAGTTACACTCTTCAGTCCAAGTTCCGGAAGTCCCAGTATTTCGTCAACCACATCATTGCTGAATCCTTCGGCAGGGGTGCTGTCTATTTTAAGTTCTGCAGCCTAGGCCATCGCCAGTCCAAGAGCAATATATGTCTGTCTGGCGGTATGAGCAAAATGCTCAGCCGGTGTCTGTGCGCCGTAAAGCTGCTTCAGCAGGTCTGTGTAACTTCCAAAACGACCGCGCGGCAGTTCCCGAACATCTGTATGATAGTCGTATACCGCATCAATTTTCTCAGCAGAATACTCGTCCCACGCAGCGAACACCAGTACATGAGAGCTGTCGCGCATTACTTCAGGATTAAGGGCTCCTTTAACCATCTTTTCCTTTAACTCCTGATTCTCCACCACAATTACGCGGAAAGGCTGGAGTCCGGAGGAAGTTGGCGCCAGTCGCGCCGCTTCCAGGATACTGTTTAGTTCCTGTTCTGAAACCTTTCTGTTCGGATCGTACGCTTTTACCGCATGTCTCCAGTTTAAATTTTCTAGTAATGACATTTATTTAAATTTTGTTGATTAATAACTTTCTGTACTCAAGCATTGGCCTTGAATGGCACAAAGGTATGCTGAATTAATATTGTGCAAAATTAAATTGTCATAAACGAATAGTAGACAGTATCTATCAAGATTCCGGAACGCAGGCAGAATCGAAAAGAGGCACTCCTGAAATCAACAAAAATCCCCTCAGATATGAGGGGGATAAAGTTTAGTTTAAATCGTAACGGTCGGCATTCATTACTTTAGTCCAGGCTTTTACAAAATCGTTTACAAAGCGTTCGCGGTTATCGTCCTGTGCATAGAATTCTGCGTAAGATCTCAGAATGGAGTTAGAGCCGAAAACAAGATCTACCCGGCTTGCAGTCCACTTCACTGCGCCGGATTTCCGGTCGGTGATATGATACAGATTATCGCTTACGGGATCCCACTTAAAGTTCATATCCGTGAGGTTTACAAAAAAATCATTGGAAAGTGTTCCGGGTCTGTCTGTAAACACTCCCTCCTGACTTCCACCGTAATTGGTATCCAGAACGCGCATACCGCCTACCAGAACAGTCATTTCAGGTGCTGTTAAGCCCATCAACTGAGTACGGTCCAGCATCAGTTCCTCTGCGGAAACCACATAATCGGCTTTCAGCCAGTTGCGGTAACCGTCGTGTACCGTTTCCATCTCGTCAAAGGATCTGGCGTCTGTCATTTCCTGGGTAGCATCTCCCCTGCCGGGCGAAAACGGCACCTCCAGATCATAACCCGCCTCGCGAACCGCCTGTTCCACCGCGGCCGTTCCGCCCAGCACAATAAGGTCTGCCATGCTCACCTTCACACTGTAGTTCTGCTGAATATCTTCCAGAACACGCAGCACTCTGGCCAGCCTTTCGGGTTCATTGCCCGCCCAGGTTCGCTGCGGTTCCAAACGTATCCTCGCACCGTTGGCACCGCCCCGGTAATCGGAACAGCGGTAAGTACGGGCACTGTCCCAGGCTGTAGAAATGAGTTCCGAACGGGTGAGTCCACTGTTAAGAATCTGTTCCTTCAGGTTATTTATCTCATCACTGCTGAGGGTATAGTCAACAGCAGGAACCGGATCCTGCCAAATAAGGTCTTCCGCCGGAACATCAGGACCCAGATACCTTGATTTGGGGCCGAGGTCGCGGTGCGTCAGTTTAAACCAGGCGCGGGCGAAAGTATCAGAAAAATATTCAAAATCGTTATGGAAGCGTTCCACAATTGCGCGGTAGCCGGGATCCACCTTCATCGCCATATCGGCATCGGTCATCATTGGGTTTCGGCGGACATTCGGAATGTGTGCATCCAAAGGTTTCAGCTCTTCCGGCAGGTTCACCGGTTCATACTGATTGGCACCGGCCGGGCTTTTTGTAAGTCTCCATTCGTGATTAAGCAAAAGGTCCAGATAGCCGTTATCCCATTGAATAGGATGAGTGGTCCAGGCACCCTCCAGTCCGGAGGTCACTGTATCTTCACTGTGTCCTTTTCCTTTGGGATTAAGCCAACCCAGACCCTGAGCCTGAACACCTTCTTCCTCGGGATCGCCGCCCAATACAGAGGCATCGCCGTTACCGTGGCATTTACCAACGGTATGCCCTCCCACAGTAAGTGCGGCTGTTTCCTCATCATTCATGGCCATACGGCTGAAAGTCACCCTAAGGTCCGCCGCGGTTTTAAGCGGATCCGGATTCCCGTCTACCCCTTCAGGATTAACATAGATAAGACCCATCATGACTGAAGCCAAAGGATTTTCGAGTTCGCGGTCTCCGGTATAACGGCTGCCTTCGCTGCCTGTAGGAGCCAACCAGTCTTTTTCGGAGCCCCAATAAATATCTTTTTCGGGATGCCACACATCTTCCCGGCCACCTGCGAAGCCAAAGGTCTTAAGTCCCATGGATTCGTAAGCCATATTTCCGGCCAGAATGATAAGGTCTGCCCAGGAAAGTTTATTTCCATATTTTTTCTTGATGGGCCACAGAAGTCGTCTTGCTTTGTCCAGGTTTACATTGTCCGGCCAGGCGTTGAGCGGTGCGAAACGCTGACTGCCGGTATTGCTGCCCCCACGACCATCGGCAGTCCGGTAAGTCCCGGCCGAATGCCAGGCCATACGTATCATCAGCCCGCCATAGTGCCCCCAGTCCGCCGGCCACCATTCCTTACTGTCTGTCATCAGGGACTTCAGATCAGACTTTACCGCTTCCAAATCAAGCTTTTTAAATTCTTCAGCATAATTAAACTCCTCCCCAAGGGGATTTGTCTTACGGTCATGCTGTGAGAGAATATCGAGATTGAGTGTTTTAGGCCACCAGCTCATTACATTCTTTCCGTCTTCCGTATTGGAGCCATGGATTACCGGGCATTTACCACCGCTGCCCAAACTGGCTCCCGCAACCGGGATCGGATTCTCTTCATTCTGGCTGTGGATGGTTTCTCCCTGCTGAGGATTATTTTCCACAGGTTGATTGGCCTGCTCCATGGCTTCCTGAGCTTTTTGACCCTCATGGTGAGGGCAGCGTCCTTCTGAATTTGTCATATCTTATTGTTTTAACCAAATTTAGGATTAATCTATTCTGAAAAATATTTAATCCATAGTTAATTCTCATTTTTACAATAGATACAATACATGGTATAGCCATTTATTTTAAAAATCATCAATTCTATAATGAATGAGTACTGAATTTCCAGGCAAATGAGTATGAAAAAACAGGGAACAGCCTTTTAATTTCCAACACCATCTTTTCAGAAAAAATTGCTGAAATTTGCAGCGATTCGAAATGCTGCCGAAAATGAAGTTATGTATTGCCGAAAAGCCAAGTGTCGCCCGCGATATTGCTAAAGTGCTGGGTGCCCATCAGTCCCGTCAGGGGTATATGGAAGGCAACGGTTATCTTGTTACCTGGACTTTCGGGCATCTCTGCACCTTAAAGGAACCGCACGATTACAGCCCACACTATAAATCCTGGGACCTGATCTTCCTGCCTATCATTCCAAAAAATTTCGGTATTAAACTCATTCCCAATCCCGGAGTGGAAAAACAGTTTCGGGTAATTGAACAGCTTGTAGAACAATGCACAGAGGTCATCAACTGCGGTGATGCCGGCCAGGAAGGAGAACTTATACAGCGCTGGGTGCTGCAGAAAGCCCGGTGCAAAAAGCCGGTGCAGCGGCTCTGGATTTCCTCGCTGACTGAGGAAGCGATCCTTGAAGGTTTTGCCAACCTGAAACCTGCAGAAGACTACCACAATCTCTACCTGGCCGGCAACGCCAGAGCTGTGGGCGACTGGCTGCTTGGAATTAATGCTACAAGACTTTTTACAAGGAAATTTGGCGGTAACCGGGGCGTACTGTCCATCGGCCGGGTTCAGACACCTACGCTGGCGATGCTTGTGCAGCGGCAGAAGGAGATAGACGCATTTAATTCTGAAGAATACTGGGAACTGAAAACGGTTTACCGTGATGTGCTCTTCAGCGCAGCCATTGACCGGCTAAAATTGAAAGAAAAAGCGGAAAAAGGCCTTGAATATCTGAAAAATCATTTATTTGAGATTATTTCATTTGAAATCAAGGAGGGAAAAGAGAAAAATCCGCGGCTGTTTGACCTCACCGCTCTGCAGGTAGAGGCCAACCGAAAATATGGTTTTTCGGCCGAAAATACATTAAAGTACATCCAAAGCCTCTACGAAAAGAAACACACCACTTATCCCAGAGTAGACACCACTTACCTGCCGGACAGTCTCTATCCGAAGATCTCCGGAATCATGCGGGCAATGCATTTTTACAGCGACCTAACAGCGCCGCTTCTTGAAGGCGGACTGCCCAAAACAAAGGCCGTGTTCGACGATTCCAAGGTTACTGACCACCACGCCATTATACCCACCGAGGTTACGCCGGGAAGCCACCTGGCGCGTGAGGAGAAACTGATTTATGACCTTGTAGCTAAGCGGTTTATTGCTGTGTTCTATCCTGAATGTAAGATTTCTAACACCCTTGTAGAAGGCAAAGTAGGCACAATACCTTTCAAAACCAGTGGCAGACAGGTACTGGAGTCCGGTTGGCGAGCAGTTTATGCAAAGGAAAAGGTGGAAATCCAAGATAAATCCAAGGTTGAGACCAAGGTTGAGGAGCAGGAAATCCCTGAATTTAAAGCGGGAGAAACAGGTGCGCATAAACCTCTGGTACATCAGGGGAAAACAACCCCGCCAAAACCTTATACCGAAGCAACCCTCCTGCGGGCCATGGAAACAGCCGGCAAACAGGTGGAAGACGAAGAACTCCGCGATATGCTGAAGGCAAACGGAATCGGCAGGCCTTCAACGCGCGCAAACATCATCGAAACTCTATTCAAGAGAAAATACATCGAAAGGAAAAAGAAAAACATCTTTGCTACGCGCACCGGAATGGATCTTATAGATACCATTGATGATGAGGTCCTGAAAAGTCCGGAACTTACCGGCGAATGGGAATATAAACTGAGAAAGATTGAAAGCGGAGAATATGAAGCCACTGTCTTCCGGGAGGAACTGGTGGCCATGGTTACAGACCTTACCCGCAAAGTGATCAGTGAAAAAGCCAGAAGCATTTCATTTGAAGAGGTTTCTGTTCCGCAAAATAAAGAAAAGACTGCCCGTAAAACCACGGTCATTGAATGGAATGAAACAGGATGTCCCAAGTGTAAAGAAAATAACCTGATTAAGGGCAAGACGGCCATCGGCTGCGTTCAGCACCGTGAATGCGGTTTCAAAATACCTTTTATCTGCTTCGGAAAAAAGCTGACAGAGAAACAGATTCATGACATTGTCGCTAAAGGCAAATCAGGAAAACTGAAAGGATTTACAGAACATCCTCAAGGCATTACTGAGGGCTTGCTGATATTAAGAGAGGATGGCGGAGTTGAGCTACTCGCCGGATAAGAGTTTCAGCTTTAGCAAGAAAAATTTTCCGCTGATTACAGTATGCTTTACCCGAACTACACCGTTCGCTTCCTGTAAAATCCGGAATTGTTTAAAAATATTACCTTTGCGGCTGGCGGTCAGCGGACCGCTTTGTTTTTTTTAATTAAAGGGACCTAAGTCCCTTTGCAAACTTTACCCAATGACAATAGAAAAAAACCACGTAGTTGCACTTCAGTACACTTTGAATGCGATTGAAGAAAATGGAGCGCAAACCTTCATCGAAAAAACAGATGCCGAAAACCCTTTTACCTTCCTTTATGGTGTAGGAATGATGCTGCCTAAATTTGAGCAGGAGATCGAAGGTTTAGCCATCGGCGACAAGAAGTCTTTTACACTCAGTCCTCAGGAAGGATATGGTGAAAAAGCGGAAAACTCAACAACTCAACTACCGGCAGATATGTTCGCACAATCCGGAATGCCGCCAATAGGTGCTATCCTTCCACTTCAGGACCAGGATGGCAACCATCTGAGTGCAGTGGTCATTGAAGTTGCTGATGATGCAGTTACAGTGGACCTTAATCATCCAATGGCAGGAAAAACCCTGAATTTTGATGTTGAGGTGGTACTTACGCGTCCGGCAACGGAGGAGGAACTTTCCCACGGTCACGCACACGGCACAGACGGTAACTCAGGACACTAAGTCTATTCAAATCCAGAAATACAGGCTTCGACATTGTCGGAGCTTTTTTTGTAAAGGATTTAAAATTATATTTCATGGAAAATATTTAGGTAGTGTCCAAAATTTAATTACTTTTGTGCCTCACAAATCCGATGCCCGGATGGTGAAATTGGTAGACACGCTCGTTTCAGGTGCGGGTGCCCACAAGCTTGCAGGTTCGAGTCCTGTTCCGGGCACATAAAAAAAGCGCAGCATTCTTAATTATAAGATGTTGCGCTTTCGTTTTTACCGGTTTTGTATTGGTTTTGTATTGCAAAGCAAATACGGGTGTTGTTGATTGAAATTGTGCCAATGACCGAACTGTTTAAACCAAATATTTTAAATTTTATCCTTAAATACTATACCTCCGGTTTACTTTTAAAATAGGAATATCGCCATATTTAAATTTTACCTTTTTCATTTCCCCTAACCGGTAAAACGTTTAAGTCTATTAAGTACGTGGTTAATTATCTCTCACCAATCTAACTGTTTTGTAAAAAAGGTGGATAATCTCATTTTCAATAAAGTTAAAAAATCATTACCAGTTGCACCTAATAATGACCTGCGGTAAATTTCACTTTGCAGGTGGGGACCGTGCAAGGCCGGCCCCACAAAAATTTACCTTGTTAAATCTATAAAAAACATTTGGAAAATTAGTCACTCTTTTTTAACTCGATCGATAAGAAATGTACGGTTGTGGAAAAACGCTGTAAACCATTATCCGAAGTCCACAGTAAAGCATTTCTGATGGCATTAAAACTAAAGTAAACGATCTGGGACATATTCTTCAGCTCTATTCCATAAATGGGAGTATTGCGGGTTCCGAATTAAGAGCAGCGACTTTACCGGAGGGGAGTATTATAAGGGAAGCAATATAGATCTTTATTTCAATGAAAGGCGTCACCGGTTTTCCAGCACCAACCTTCGTAAAGAAATTTACAGATTGGAAGATTTAAAAACACATAAGGACACTCTCAAACTAAATGGAGTACCTAATGAAGCTATTTCATAACTTTACAAAAGACAGCGCAGGAAAAATTTCCTGCGCTATTAATTTTATAAAATGATATCCGTTTATTTCCTAGTGATCATCCTCTATATCATCATCTGATTCTTCATCATCATACAGGTCACCGAAGATGTCTTCAAAATCGTCATCTTCGTCGTCTTCGTCATCCTGATCGGCCCATGCACTGTTTTCGGCGCCCAGATTTTCCAGAACCATTTCATGAAATTCCTGAAAGCGGAAATTGTACGTTTGGTCCAGAACAGACAACTCGTTTTCAATATCGACCAGGAGGTCTTCATCCTCTTCTGTCATTTCTTCCGGGGTAGCTACGTTATACAGCCAAATTTTATCCCGCTGCAGGATACAGTATACCTTGTAAATTACCTTTTCTGCCTCAGTACGGTCCGAGCCAATTAATTCATCAAAAGCTGTGAGGTTTTCGAGATAAAAATTCTTGTCAATCATGAATTCTGAAGTTAATCTTGCGGGTGTCAACAGTATAGAGTTGCCCAAATATTTTTGCAAAGATATTAAAGATTTAAAAGTGAAACCTGATCTGATGATGGTGATTAGACAGACCTTTCAGTTTGATGAAGGCAGTCAGATTTGAGATGGTCACATTTTTGCATCATTCTTTCCAAAATAATTTACGGGAAATGAAAGGAAAATCTGTACTTCTTGGACTGGTCACAAGTATCCTGCTGTTGGCATCCTGCAAAGAAAACGAAGTGGAACAGTTACGTGAGGAAAATGAGGAACTTAAGGAGACCAAAGGTCTTACGCGTTCCGATTCTGTGGACATCTATAATGCCATACAGCATGACAGCAAAAGACGGTTTGCCACAGGATTTCTGGACAGCATCAAAAAGCGGGACATTAAGCTTTATGAAGCATTCATTGAAGAAGCCGAATCTCGCAATACCCTACTGCTGGGCGACTGATGTGCTTATATTATCTTTTTTTCAGAAATTTAGCATTCACATATTCCCATACCATAGGTAAAAGGGAAATTCCTATTATTCCGAAGATCACCGTTTCAAAATTCTCCTGCACAATGGGTAAGTTCCCGAAGAAATATCCCATCAAAGTCAGACTCCACACCCATACAAAAGCGCCGATCACATTGTACTTGATAAATGTAGAATAGTTCATTGATCCAATTCCGGCTACAAAAGGCGCAAAGGTCCGCACAATAGGTACAAACCTTGCGATGATGATGGTTTTGGGACCGTTCTTGCTGTAGAAGGCCTGAGTTTGGTCAATGTACTTTGGATTTACAAGCTGCTTATCGCCAAGTTTCCAATTCAGCATCCTAAGACCTACATTTTTGCCAAGATAATAGTTCAGCGTATCGCCCAATATGGCAGCTACGGTAAGCAGAAAAAGTATCAGCCACAGGTTCAGACTGGCCGTCTCGCCAGTAGCGCCAATAACACCTGCGCAAAAGGTTCCGGCTGCAAAAAGCAGTGAATCGCCGGGCAGGAAAGGCATCACTACCAAACCGGTTTCTACGAAAATAATCAGGAAAAGAATTAGGTAGATCCATAATCCATAGTCCATAATCATAGTAAACAGATGCTTATCCAGGTTCAGGAAAAAATCCAGTACAGTTTGTAAAAACTCCATATCTCAGTGCAGGTTTAGATGGCTGCAAAAATACGCTAAAGAATCGATGCCGGACAATTTCAAAAGACAGAATGTCAAATTAGGCTGCTTTTCTTAATTTTTTCCGGTAGCATTTATCCTATACAACCCATGATAATCTTTATCTCACTATACTTGATCTGCATCAACAGGTTTCACGACCTTTATGGTTAAATTTGTATACCAGGCTGGAATTAATACGAAATCTATAAAATTTAATGCAATGAAAAAGTTAGAAAACAAAGTAGCAATTATCACGGGCGCCGGCTCCGGTATCGGAAAAGCAACCGCACTCCTTTTTGCACGCGAAGGTGCCAAAGTGGTGGTAAGCGACATTAACGCTGAGCATGGTGATGAAGTGGTATCCGAAATTAAGAATCTGGGCGCTGAAGCATTTTTCGTCGAGGCAGATTCGTCCAGCCCTGAAGACAATGAGCGGCTTGTATCAGAAACTGTGAAAAAATTCGGCAGACTGGATATCGCGGTAAACAATGCCGGTATTGGTGGCGAAATAAACAAAGCCGGCGACATGTCCGTAGAGGGCTGGAAAAAAGTGATTGACATTAACCTGTCCGGCGTCTTTTATGGCGTGAAATATCAGGCACCTCAAATGGTTACGAACGGCGGGGGCAGCATTATAAATATTGCTTCCATACTGGGTCAGGCTGGCTTTGCAACTTCCAGCGGATATGTAGCGGCTAAGCATGGTGTAGTGGGCTTAACAAAAGCCGTGGCTTGGGAATATGCAAAAGAGAATGTACGCATAAACGCGGTAGGTCCCGGTTTTGTGTACAGTGGGATGGTAAATGAGGAATCCATGGGTAAGGAGGCCCTCAATTTCCTGGAAACCAAACATGCCTTCGGCAGATTAGGACAACCTGAAGAAATCGCCGCCATGCTGCTTTTCCTGGCCTCCGATGATTCTTCCTTTGTAACAGGATCCTATTACCCTGTTGATGGAGGATATCTGGCAGTTTAGGAAGCTTCCTGCTTGTACAGTATAATTAAACCCAAATTATCTGGCTGAAAGAACGCACCAAGTGCAGCTGTTCAAAAAACCTGTGCGTCATTGACATCGTGCATAATTTCGCAGGGAGTACCGGCGGCCAGTTTATAGATCCGTCTGGCATTGTTTGTAGCTGAGCTACCAACGCAGAAAACTGGAGGCCTAAATAGGAAATTCTGTTTATATTTTTTACAAAGAAAGGAGAACACCGGCTTATGATACCGAAAAGTTCCTCTGTGACTCTGTCCGGAGATGGTGGAGAAATTTCAAATTCACTAATAATCACATAGTGAGCCTGAGCCTTATTCAAAAGTGAATAAGGCTTTTTTGTGGCTTTATCCCGCGCCCCTACCCAAATAATGCCTAATTTTAAGGAGCCATCCCGAATGATACAATATGTGGTTTACAAAATCAATTGACGAAACTTTAACCGAACTGAATGTAAATCCCCACTCCGGCCTTACAGACGCGGAGGTCATGACTCGCAGAAACTCCTACGGTCCTAACCGGCTTGAGTCCAAAAAAAAGAAATCGGTTTTGCAGATATTTATTTCCCAACTCAGTGACTGGCTTATTTACGTACTGTTCGCCGCTGTTGTCATTACTTTTTTAATGGGCGAGTATATCGATTCTGTCATTATCGTACTGGTCATAATAATCAATGCCGCTATCGGGGTTTTTCAGGAAGTAAAAGCTGGAAAAGCAATAGAAGCACTAATGCAGCTTTCGGCACCTAAAGCACTGGTAAAACGTAATTCGCACGTTTCGGAAATCAACAGTGCAGACCTTGTACCCGGTGATATCGTGATACTTGAAGCCGGCAGAGTGGTTCCTGCAGACCTGAGGCTGATAGAAGCGGTGAATCTGCAAACTGAAGAATCGGCCCTCACGGGCGAATCGGTACCGGGAGCCAAGCAGGCAGATGATGTGTATTCAGATGTCAACACACCTGTGGGCGACCGGGATAACCAGACTTTTATGTCGTCTGTGGTAACCTACGGAAGGGGGATCGGTGTGGTAGTAGGTATCGGAATGGACACCGAGGTGGGAAAAATTGCGCACCTTATAAGTAATGAAGAAACCACAAAGACACCATTAGAAATACGGCTTAATGACCTGGGAAAAATGCTTGGAAAAATTGCTGTGGGTATTTGTACTTTCATCTTTGTCCTTTCCTGGTTTCAGGGCAGGGATTTGGGTGAAATGTTCCTGACCGCAGTTTCGCTGGCGGTAGCGTCCATACCCGAAGGCCTTGCGGCAATCGTGGCCGTAGTCCTTTCCATAGGTGTTACTGCCATGTCCAAAAAAAACGCGATCATCCGCAAGCTGCCGGCAGTGGAGACCCTGGGTTCTGTAAATATAATCTGCTCCGATAAAACCGGAACCTTAACGATGAACAAAATGAGCGTTACGCAGGTTTATACCGCAGACGAACTTCTGGACTTGGAACAAAACAGCCAAAAAGAGGTGACGAATGCGGCAAAGTATGCTGCGAAGGCGATGATTCTTTGCTCGGACGCCACGCTGCACAATGGCGAATCTACAGGAGATCCAACCGAAATAGCACTCCTGTCCTTAGGCGACATCTTAGGTATTGACCGGGAAAGTTTAGCTGAAAACACACACCGGATCAATGAAAAATCCTTTGACAGCGACAGGAAAATGATGTCCGTTCTTGTACAAGTAGAAGACGGCGATTATATAGTTTTCAGCAAAGGTGCATTGGGCAGCTTAAAAAAGGTGGTCACACGTGTTTATGACAAAGGGGAAATCCGGGAAATCACTGATACAGACCTTCTTAATTTCAGTGCTGCTGCAGAACAAATGTCCGGGAATGCGCTTCGCACCTTAGCTGTGGCTTTTAAACCTGCAGAACGGCATTTAGCACAGGATGATATGGAAAAGCATCTCGTACTGTTGGGTCTGGTGGGAATGATAGACCCCGCGAGGGATGAAGTAAAACCTTCTATAAAAATGGCTAAAGAGGCCGGCATAAAAACCATCATGATCACTGGCGACCATAGGAATACTGCTTTTGCCATCGCAAAAGATCTTGATATCGCCAATGATGCCGGGCAGGTAATTACAGGTCCTGAAATAGACCGGTTCAATGAGGACGAACTAAAGGATAAAGTGGGCAGCTATTCGGTTTACGCCCGAGTTTCACCGGAGCATAAGGTTAAGATTGTACGTGCTCTTAAAGCCAATGGAAACACGGTGTGCATGACAGGCGACGGTGTGAACGATGCCCCCTCGCTGCAGGCGGCGGATATCGGGGTGGCAATGGGCATCACGGGAACAGACGTAGCCAAAGGAGCTGCCGATATGATACTGACCGATGACAATTTCTCCACTATAGTGAATGCCATAGAGCAGGGCCGGAATATCTACAGCAACATTCGTAAGTCCGTCCTGTTTCTGCTGACCTGTAATCTGGGTGAAGTGACCCTGATGGTTATGGCTCTCCTGGCCGGCTGGCCCTCGCCTCTTATAGCGACACAACTGCTTTGGATTAACCTCCTCACGGACTCATTACCTGCAATTGCATTAGGAATGGATAAGGGCGATCCCGATGTCATGAAGGAAAAACCCCGCCCAGTAAAGGAAAATTTCTTTTCAGACGGAGCCGGGTGGTTCGCCGTAAAGGGTGGGATTTTCATTGGACTGGTTTCCATGTTTGCGTATTGGTACGGCTTTTATGAATTGGGATATGTACCGTGGGATAACCGGATTCCTGAAGAGGTTGTAAAAAACGCAAGGACCCTAACTTTTATGGTCCTGGTATGTTCGCAGCTCTTTTACTCACTGGGAATAAGGAACATGAAGAAGCCATTGTTTAAGACCGGAATTTTTGACAATAAATATCTGATAGGTTCTATTATCGTGGGTATCCTGCTCCAGGTACTGCTGTTGTTTGTTCCGGTCCTGCGGGATGCTTTCAGGTTGCATATGCCCGATCAGAAAGGCTGGCTTATGGCAGCTGCACTGGGACTTCTGCCGCTGCTTGCGCTTGAACTCGTTAAAATTTCAAGGGTCTCAGACAAATAATGTGCGCGACACACTAATTTAACACCTTATAAATACTGATGCAAAAACTATTTAGTAAACTAAGTGTACAGAAAGCACTGCTCTTTGCCGCGCTTGCAATGGTAGTTATTATTTTATTTGAGTTAAAATACTTTGTATCCGGAGTAATGGGTGCGGTGACTCTGTATGTTTTAACCAGGAACACTTATCTGAATTTGACCGAAGAAAAAAAATGGAACAGCAATCTCGTCATCACACTCATCATTACATTTGTCATCATTATTTTTGCGGTGCCGCTGTGGATCCTTATTGAAATTCTGATTCCTAAAATCAACGAGCTTATAAATGACCATGATGCGATTATAGAAAACTACAATGCTGTCAGGATTTTTCTGGAAAACAATGAATATCTGAAACGCTTTGACCTTCAGTTCTCAGACCAAAGAATTCTCCAGCTCGTCAATAAGGTTATTTCCTACATTCCGTCTACATTAAACTGGGTAGGCCAGACCTTTGGCAATATATTCGTGGCTCTGTTTATACTGTATTTCATGCTGAGGCAGTCCAGGGTCATGGAACAGAGAGTGAAAGAACTGCTTCCAATATCGCGCGCGAGCAAGAAGTACTTTATACATCATACCTCAGCACTGATAAGATCCAATGCCTACGGGGTCCCTATCTTAGGATTAAGTCAGGGTATTATAGCGATGATTGGCTATTATATATTCGGCGTGGAGAATGCTATATTCTGGGGACTGGTTACGGGTGCGGCTTCCATAGTCCCGGTACTGGGGACCATGCTCATTTACGTACCGGTCTGCATCTATCAGATAGCCACCGGGGATGTGAGCAATGGCCTTCTGCTCGCCGTATACTGCTTGATTTTTGTAGGCGGCATAGATAATGTCCTGCGCTTTACACTGCTTAAAAAAATGGCAGATATCCATCCGCTGATCACCGTATTCGGCGTTGTGCTCGGTTTGCAGGTATTTGGTGTCATGGGACTTGTTTTTGGGCCTGTCTTACTTTCAATGCCGGGTATACTGTACCGGGTTTTCGAGATGGAGCGCAGTTTCAAGGATATCGAAGAACATGAAGAAACTGATGGCCATATATAATCGCGAATGTGTATGCCTGCAGTCCATTTTCTTAACATAGGTCAATAGCGCAACTCTTTGTTGCCCTCTATCTTTGCAGCACATTAAAACAAATAAGAGGTACAATGAAAAATCTATCAATTTTTGCACTTTCAGCAGCACTTACGCTTGCTGCATGTAAAGAATCCAAAACCGACACTGCCGCTACTTCGGCTGAACAGACTGTTGCTGCTGCCGCAGGTGACAGCTTTACAGTAAATACAGAGGCCAGCACTGTGAAATGGACAGCTTTCCACAAAGGAGGCCTCAATCCGCGATTCGGAACTACAAAAGCTGCCGGTACATTTACCGTTGAAAACGGTGCACTTACTGCCGGCTCCCTTACATCCGATATCAATACACTAACTACGGATCCTAAAGCCGTAGATCCAGCTTTGAGTGATGGTAAGACTTCTGCTGACCTTGATGCCCACCTGAAAAATGAAGAT
>CAYXUO010000035.1:15976-18697 GCA_964468335.1 uncultured Chryseobacterium sp.
TTCCGTAAAATTTGACATTACTAAAGTAGATGACCTGGCTGCCGGAACTGAAAGCAAGGTAGCGGGTGCTAACAAAACCGTAAGCGGTAACCTGACCATTAAAGACAAGACTGTTAATGTTACCTTCCCTGCAAAAGTGGATATTACAGCAAACGGACTGACAATGGTTTCCAACTTCACCATTAACAGACAGGACTGGGGCCTGACTTATGGAACAGATGGCGACGCCAAAGACTGGATGATTTCTCAGGAAGTAGATCTGGAACTGAATATTGTTGCTGCAAAATAGTTTCTGATAAAATCAATAATGAAGGCCATGGTTACCGTGGCCTTCTTTGCTTTTAATAGATTGATAAAGAGGATGACAGGTCAGGAAAATGATCAATTCAAAATAAAAACCCCAAAAGTAAAAACTTGAGGGGTCCTATAATATGGTTATCAGTTTCAATAGGTCTTCACGGTTATTGATCCTGTACAAATTTACTATCATGTCTTTTATGCCACAACAGGAAAAACACCCTTTTTCAGTTGCAAAATTGCGTTGAATCCAACATTGCTTAAATACGATACAAATCTGATTCAATTATACTGCTTTCTATTCCGAACATTTTTTCCAATAAATTCAGAATCTGCTGCAATTATTTTAAAAAAAAACGGAAAATACAGTATAAAATAAATAAATACATCCTATATTTGATAGTGTACTAAACTGACTGTTTAACGTTAAAAACCTGTGTCATGAATGTTTCAGATTGGAGTACGGTGGTCATTGTTGCTGTACTGATGTTTTTGTGGCTGTTGCCATTCATTATTATACTGTCATCAAACAGAACCCACGGTAAGGAAAAATTTGCCTGGATCCTGGGTGTCATTTTTATTTCCTGGTTCGCATGGATATTTTACCTGCTGCTGGCCCCGGTATCCAGACAAAGTAGCCGCCTGGATTAGTCGGCATATTTCATCTCAGGACGGATCATCATGTTTTAAAAATTGCCCCAAAAGATATTCTGGGGCATTATGCTTTTAACCTGCATGTTATTTTACAGCATCCTTAGCTGCCTGCGATTCCTGCAGGTGATGTTCAAGTGTAGGAAGTGTTTTCTCAGCAAATGCCTTTAAAGCGGCATCGCTACCGCCGGATGCCTGCTGCTTAAACAGTTCAACGGTCCGCGTATGATGCCTAACCATCATATCTGCATAAACTCTGTCGAAATCAGCACCACTTCTGGCCTGCAGGTCATCATGTTCTTTTTTCTGATTATCGTCCACAGCAGAAGGCAGTGTAAATGCAGCCCCTGTGGCCCAGGATTTTAATTCGTCATTCGCTTTGCTGTGATCGCGAACCATCATCTCCGCCAGTGACTTCACTTTTGCATTGGTAGCCTTACCGGCCGCCAGGTTACCAACCATCACTTCCATCATTCCGCCTTTTGCAGCCTCATTGGCAAAAGTTCTGTCCTGCTCAGTCATCTGAGTGGTTCCCGCAACCATGGTAGTGTCTACCATTGCTGAATCCATTGGGTAACTCATGTCCATGCTGTCGGTCGAAGTGTCTGTTACTGTGGTTTCATTTTTCTTACAGGCCGTTAGAGCGGCCACACAGAGTAATGCTAAAACTGAATTTTTCATAATAATATATTTTGTGGGATTAATGTTTAGAACGCTGATTTTTAGGCACATCAACAATTTTGCCAAATAAGAAACGCTAACAGTGACAAATTGATTAGTACATTAAGATTCATTAATTTTCAATGAAAAGACTGATCAGTTATTGTGTTATAAGATATATATCGTAATATTGCAATATAATTATAAGACATGGGAGCAACAAAATCAGAACATTTTACTGACCGGCAAAATAGCATTGCAATCCTTGCAAAAGCTTTAGGACATCCGGCAAGAGTAGCGATTATTGAATATCTTATGACGGTAGACACCTGCATTTGTGGTGACATTGTAAACGAACTGCCCCTATCGCAACCTACTGTTTCACAACACCTCAAAGAACTGAAAAATGCCGGACTGATTAAAGGCAGTATCGAGGGAAGTTCAATTTGTTACTGTATCGACGATAAAGCATTTGCTGTTTTAAACAATTACTTTTCTCATGTAATTCAGGTGACTCATCAAAAATGTTGCTAAAAATCTTTTATTTTCCGTGATCAATCGTAATATCGCAATAAACCAAAATACTATAAATATGAGACTTTCAGAAATCAAGAACATTCTAACAGACTTACAGGAGCTTCATTTCGTACTGGAAAACGGAGAAAAGGTTCCTGAACATTTTCATGTGACCGAAGTGGGCCAGATCAATAAAAGATTCATCGACTGTGGCGGCGTAATCCGTGACGAAAAAGCCATCAACTTCCAGCTTTGGTTTTCTACCGATAACGACCACCGCCTGGAAGCCGAGAAACTCAAAAAGATCATTGCCCTTTCCGAAGATAAACTGGCCCTGGAAGATGCTGAAATTGAAGTTGAATACCAGCAGGGCACGATTGGTAAGTTTGGACTGAAATTTAACGGTAGCGAATTTGTGCTTACTGCAACAACAACTGCGTGCCTTGCCGAGGACAGCTGCGGAATTCCACAGCCAAAAACCAAGATGAAACTTTCCGAACTTCAATCCGCAGGCTGTGCTCCGGGATCCGGCTGCTGCTAGAATATAAATGTCCTTACGTACTGTAAAACTACTGATCAACCTATAAAAAAGTAAAC
>CAYXUO010000036.1:0-18585 GCA_964468335.1 uncultured Chryseobacterium sp.
TAAATACGATATTGGAAAGAGGTCTGTCAAAATAGGTCTTACTTTGTTGGTCTATAAGAGCCACCTGGTCTACAATTTCCGCGACTTCAAGGTTACGCATTCTTTTCAGCCTGGCGGTCGCGCAGAATTCACAGTTCAGCGAACAGCCAACCTGCGACGAGACACAGGCCGTAGTACGGCTTTCCGTAGGAATAAGCACCGATTCTACCAAAAGTCCGTCATGAAGTTTCACGCCGTTCTTAATAGTTCCGTCCTTAGATTTCTGAAGCAGATCAACGGAAATAGGATTGATTGTATATTCCTGAGCGATCCTGTCCCGGAGTTCGCGGGAAAGGTTGGTCATTTCGTCAATGGAATGCAGGTTTTTGCTCCACAGCCAGTCGTATACCTGTTTTGCACGGAAAGGCTTTTCGCCCAGGCTGACGAAATAGCTCTGCAGTTCTTCCAGGGATAAGGTGCGGATGTCCTTCATAATAAGAGATGAGCCAGGTAAAAAGTTAGAAGAGCCATGTTTAAAGTTTGGTGTTATTTACGATTGCTCCAAAAATATTTTTGAGCTCTGTACTTTCAATTATCAGCTTTTCCAAAGCTTCATCAGGTTGATCATTAAGTGCTTTTATGATCCGAAGCCAGTAATTGGACTCCCGTGCTTCGCGCAGGGAGATCCTGACTTTATTTTTAAAATCTGCTCTGGATGAACCAGCCTGAGATTCCTCGTAATTAGCGCCAAGTGAAGTGGCAGATTTTCCGAGTTGGAAACGTATCAGCCTGTATTCCGGATCAGATGGAAGTTTTCTACAAAACTTTAAACAGTCAATTCCGAATACAAAAGTACGCTCCAGCAAGTCATTGCCTCTCATGATTCTAAAAATTCAATTTTAAACTAAATCTCCAAAATACCGCCACTGCACATGGCACCTTTTACTTTTTACTTTTTCCTTTGCTCTTAAAGGATAAGCATTGCATCTCCGTAGGAGTAGAATTTGTACTCGTTCTTGATGGCTTCTTCGTACGCATGCATAAGGAAATCTTTACCGGCAAAGGCCGCAATCATCATCAGCAGAGTTGATTTCGGGGTATGGAAGTTGGTAATCATTGCGTTGGCAACTCCAAACTCATGAGGTGGGAAGATGAATTTGTTGGTCCATCCCTGATAAGGTCCGATTTTCTTGTTTGATGATACAGAAGTTTCCAGAGCACGCATCGTAGTTGTACCTACAGCGCAAACCCTCCGGCCCTCTTCTACCGCTTTGTTAATGATATCTGCATTAAGCTGATCTATGATGGCTTCTTCGGATTCCATCTTGTGCTTGCTTAAATCCTCCACCTCAATTGGGTTAAAGGTTCCAAGTCCTACATGCAGTGTAACTTCAGCAAAATCGATTCCTTTAATTTCCAGCTTCTTCATCAAATGTCTGGAAAAATGAAGACCTGCGGTTGGAGCTGCTACGGCACCTTCATGTTTGGCATAGATGGTTTGGTAACGCTCGGCATCTTCAGGCTGTACTTCTCTTTTGATGTATTTCGGAAGCGGTGTTTCGCCCAGTTCTTTCAGTTTTGTGCGGAACTCCTCGTAGGAACCGTCGTAAAGAAATCTAAGCGTGCGACCTCTGGAGGTTGTATTGTCAATAACTTCAGCCACCAAAGCCTCATCTTCAGTAAAGAACAGCTTGTTACCAATCCTGATCTTTCTCGCAGGATCTACAAGAACGTCCCAAACGCGGGTTTCCTTATCAAGTTCTCTAAGCAGAAAAACTTCAATCTTGGCTCCGGTTTTCTCCTTGTTACCATACAGACGGGCCGGAAAAACTTTTGTATTGTTAAAAATGAACAGGTCTTTTTCATCAAAATAATCCACAACATCCTTGAACAGTTTGTGCTCGATCGTTTGAGTCTTACGGTCCAGAACCATAAGCTTGGCTTCGTCACGGTGTTCGGCAGGATGTTCGGCCAGAAGTTCTTCCGGCAGGTGGAAATTAAAGTCTGATGTCTTCATAAAATTTACGGATTTTATTTAAAAATTTAATCTGCAAAGATACGGCGTAAAAAGGCGAAAGTCAAGTAAAACAATAATTGACTGACTGTCAGACCACTATCCGGTTACAAAGAGTCGATCCTAAGGACTTCCGGAACTGTGAATATTATGTTAACTCCTGTTTCCTTACTGATGATGTACTCTGTAGCATATGCACCTTTGGTACGGATGCTTTTATAACTTACGATGCGGTAACAGCACGGCAAGTCAGCCAGTTTAGTAATGAGCGATTTCTTTACAGCATACTGTACTGCCCTGTTGTCCACATTTGTTTCCAGATTTGTATACTGTGCTTTTTCAAGTTTTATCTGAAAAATATACTCAGGTTTCTTATCCGTTTTTTTGTTAAACACCTTTACTTCATATTCCATTGGTGCCGTCTGGACGATGGCCGTTGGTGGCAGAATCATGCTCATATCACTCAATTCAGTCGGCCCCTTTACCTGATGCCTGTATGAGTTGGAATATGCTGTAAGAAGAGAATTATCCTTCTTGTAGATATTGAAATAATGAAGTAATCCTGCTGCCGGATCAAAAAATGAGGCGATATAAATATTTTTGTTTTTCTGCAGGCGTACCTTATCTCCCGTTTTGGAGTTTACAAGCCACAAATGTAGATTAGACTCACTGTGACGGCCTTTACTGTGGGTAGTGCTGCTTTCCTGAAGAACATCAAATGATTTGAATTGCGCCTGCGTAAATGCGGACAGACAAATCAGACAGCTAATAAATATATTTTTCATAGAGTGTGCCTGTAAAATAAAATTCGCCTAAAGCATTTTCCTACTTCTTTTTCAGGAAGGAGTTTTTGTAGACTCTGTTTGTGGGAATACTAAGTGTCAGGTTTACCGGCTGAACCGCTGTCCGCCTGTAATTGCGGGAAAATCTGCCGGATTGATACACAAGATCTGCAATGTAAAAATTACGGTCCGCCGGCAGTTGTAACCTTAAGCGATCCATAATAAGCTTCATTTCCGAATTAGCCTGCCCCGAGTAATTCGAGTCAAGCAAATCAGCATCGTTTTCCTGAAGGCACAGCAGAATTTTCTCCTTCCCTTCTGCCCTTTCATTTTTCTTTATGTAAGAAATCTCGTAGTCCACATCAGTAATTCTTTTCACCTGAATGGAGACCGTTTTAAAAGGCAGTGCAAAATTCACCTTCAAACTGTAATCATACTGATACCGAATACTGTCCTGCTCATTTATAATTTTAAAATAATGAAGTTCATCGGTCCGCTCATCTTTGATTCGTGCCTCATTTGGGTATAAGACCAGCTGATAGGATGAATCCTGTGAATTATCAAACACCGAGGTTTCAGCATTTTCAATTTCGACGCCGCTGCCAGATAAATCATAAAGGGAGTGATAGTTGAAGCTATAGTCACGCTGCGCCTGTAAGGATATGGCCAAAAGTATAAATACCGTTGCGAAAGATTTTCCGCCTAAATTGATCACCGGAGATGACATACTGAAATTAAACATAGTCTTTTATAATGGTCCACGCCGCCAGTTTTTTGTCAAATCCGATGGTATGCAGCGGACTTGTGGATGGGAGCGCAAATATAGGAAGACCATACTCTTTACCCACCATCTTCAGCAGGTTTTTATGGGCCTTCTGACCATTGCAGAACAAAGCTTTTATATTGGGAAAATCATGTAAAAGACCTGATATATCATTGTTTTCCTCATGTCGGATTTCTGTATCCAGGCTACCTTTACGCTCACATGAATCAATCACATCCCAAAGCGCAATTTTATTATCTGTCAAAAAATCAATCTTTTGCGCATAATTTAACGTAAATTCGCCGCCGAATAAATGAAAGACAATTTTCCAGAAATGGTTTTGAGGATGCGCATAATATTCCTGCGCAGTCAGCGAACGGACTCCGGGTACAGAACCCAGGATCAGAATCTCTGAAGTTGGTGAAACAACGGGTGGAAATGAAGATATTCGGATGGTCATTAGCGGTATGTAAGAAATTTGAATTTCAGGAAATTAGTTGGAATAAAAAATGTATAAATAAAAATAAGAAAAATAAAAAATATGAAAAAGTTAACCCTGGTCTTTACAGTATTGAGTATGTTCCTTTTGTCCAGCTGCCGGGACATTATTAACTCTGTTCTGGATGCGATACCCCCATTCGATGCGCCATTCTCTTCCACCGTTACGGTTCCCTTTGCGGCAGTGAGCAGCACCAGCTATACCACTACTCCACCGATTGACATGAATATTGACATGGACCAAAAAATCAAGGAAATTTCACCCAGTCAGTCTATTAACAATATTAAATCGGTAAAGATGAACACCCTGGAGATGGTATATGTAAATTCCCAGGCAGGTGCAAAGCTGGATGCCATAAAAAACGCCAGAATTTATCTCAGGGCGCCTAACCAGCCGGATGTACTGATTGCTACCGCCTACAATAACACCAATCCCGACATCATTACTTTTACGGTAATAGACCAGGAATTGTTGCCTTATTTTAAGACCACTCAAAACTCACTGATCGTAGAGATTATGGCCAGCGCACCAACTATGGATTTCATTACCCTGACAATGAATTCCAGTTTTAAAGCCAAGGTACAGCTGTAAATATTTTACAGATAACCACCGGTTTTTGTTTATGACCTAATAAATAAGGCTTCCGCTACCGGAAGCCTTATTTATTGCCCAATACTGCTAAAATTATAGGGTCTCCTTGAGCCATTCGAAGAATTCGCGCTGCCATACCAAAGCATTGTGAGGGTTCAGCACCCAGTGGTTTTCATTGGGAAAGTATACGAACTTACTTTTAAGTCCATGAAGTTTTGCCGCCTGGAAGGCCTGCTGGCCCTGCTCGTATCCCACGCGGTAATCCAGACCGCCCTGAATAATCATAATTGGCCTGTTCCATTTATCAACAAAGTTGGAGGGATTGAAATCGGTATATGCTTTTGGAGTTGGACTGTCGGTTGGTTTTCCCAGGTCCCAGTTGGCAAAAAACAGTTCTTCAGTGGTGCCGTACCATGATTTCATGTCGAACAGACCATCGTGTGCAATAAAAGTCTTGAACCGGTCCTGATGCATTCCGGCCAGCATAAATACACTGTAGCCTCCATAGCTGGCGCCCACAGCTCCTACCCGGTTCGGATCTACATTTGGAAGTTTGTTGGCATAGTCGGTAGCGGCCAGGTAGTCCTGCATTACCTGTCCGCCCCAGTCTTTGGAGATCTGCTCGTTCCATTGCGTTCCCCAGCCCGGCATCCCGCGGCGGTTTGGAGCCACAACAATATATCCGTTGGCGGCCATAAGGGCAAAATTCCAGCGCGTACTGAAGTATTGAGTAAGTGCAGACTGCGGTCCACCCTGGCAGTAAAGTAATGTGGGGTATTTTTTAGTTGCGTCAAAGTTCGGCGGGTAGTGAATCCAGACACCCATTTCTTTCCCATCGGTTGTCTTAACCATATGAAGCTCAGACTTGCCTGGTGTAATCCTGGCATAATTATCCTCATTGACCTTGGTTACCTGTGCCATTGCACCGGATCTCGGGTCTACCGAAAAAAGATCCGCGTTGTGATTGATGTCAACCTTCGAAACCAGCAGTGAATTCTTATTCTGCGCATAAATGCTGTTTATATCGTGATTACCTTTAGTAATCTGCTGTATTTTACTGGTTTTAGGGTTAAGCGAAAAAAGCTGACGTGTACCGCGGTAAGCAGTGGTAAAATAGATTGTTTTTGAGTCTTTCGCCCAGTGCACCTCTCCCACAACACTTTCGTCCCAGGCTTTAGTCAGATTGGCCGTTTTCCCTGACTTCCAGTCCATTAACTTAATATTGTTCTTATCAGCCTCATAACCGTCTCTTTCCATGGCTAACCATGAAAGTGATTTCCCGTCCGGCGAAAATTTAGGCCCTACATCATAACCCTTATTGCCTTCGGTAAGGTTTCGGGTGACACCGGTCATCGGATCGTAGGCAAAAATGTCTGTATTGGTGGACTGTGCATATTCAGCGCCGCTTAAAGGTTTGGTCACATACAGCAGCTGAGATGAGTCCGGGCTCCAGATAAAATCTTCAGAACCGCCGAACGGGCGCTGAGGGGAATCCCATGGTTTGCCTTCCAGCAAATCCTTCGCCTGATCAGCTGTTTCAGAAACATTAACCACAAAAACATGATTATACTTGCCTTCGCTGAAGTAATCCCAGTGACGGTGGTTCAGGTCTGTGTAGATATGGGCGGTGGTTTTGGGAACATCAGAATATTTGTCTTTGCCCATCACTTTTTCTACCAGTACTTCCCTGCTGAAAGCGATTCGTTTACCGTCCGGCGAAATCACCACATTATCAGCATCTGGGAGGTTATAGAAATCGGTCCATGATTTTCCTGCGTCTTTGGAGACAAAAATCTTATCACCTTCCTTTGCATAAAGGCCGTTCTTATCCCACTGAATCAGGCTTTTCTTGCCTAATTCCAGGGCTGTTGCAGTACCGCTGCCGATGTTAAGGAAATAATTGGTTTTATTGTTTTTTTCGGTCTTAAGGTCTGTCTTTCCCACACTGTAAATCAGCGACGACTGGTCCGGAGAGACGGCGCTTACACCAATTTTATTAAGTGTCCACAATAGCTCAGGGGTCATCACTTGCTGTGCATTCAAAAGAAAAGGCGCGGCCAGGGCCAACAGGGTAGGTCTCAGTTTCATATTTTTGGTTTGAAAAGGGTAAATTTATTAATTATATCCCAAAATCAAAACTACACCCATATTTACCGGTGTGAGTGCCCATAAATAATTATTTCCAGCCACGTATTTATTAGATTTTAATAGGGTCAATAAACAGATTTTGCTATTTTTGAAAAAACAGAAAATTTTAAAGAATGGCCAATCAGTTCAACCCGAGAGATATTACCTGGCTTGCCTTTAATGAGCGTGTCCTGCAGGAAGCGATGGATGAGCAGGTGCCGCTGCATCTGCGAATCCGCTTTATAGGAATATTTTCCAATAATCTGGACGAGTTTTTCCGCGTGCGAGTGGCCGGACTTAAACGGGCTATGGATTTTAAACAGAAATTCATCACCGAATCCTTTTACCAACCACCAAGCAAAATTCTTCAGAACATAAATGAAATTGTAATCAAGCAACAGCTGGCTTTCGACAAAACCTGGAAGAAGATTCAGACCGAGATGGAGGAACAGCATGTATTTATCCGAACGGCCAAAAAACTGACCAGTGAGCAGGAGCAGTTTGTGCGCCGTTATTTTGATGAGGTGGTGGAGAGCAATGTAATCCCATTGCTGCTGCACGAAAATACGCCGATGCCCTATATGCGGGATAAATCACTCTATCTGGGCATTGCCATGCGCCGCAAGGAATGGCAGTATGACTGTAAATTTGCAGTGATTGAAATTCCCTCTCGGGTATTGGGTAGGTTTGTGCTGCTTCCGGGAGATGACCATAAGAATGTCATGCTGCTGGAAGACGTCATCACCTTTAACTTACCGCATATTTTCTCCTACTTTGGTTATGATGATTTTGAGGCCCACTGCTTCAAGGTCACCAAGGATGCGGAATTTGACCTGGACAATGACATCAGAACCACACTGGCTCAGAAAATTGAAAAGGGCATCAAATCCCGCCGGAAAGGAAAACCTACCCGCTTCAGTTTCGACAGGAATATGGATAAGGCCCTGCTGGAATTTCTGATTCGCAAACTGAACCTGACTAAAAAGGACAGCATAATCCCGGGTGGCAAGATTCACAATTTCAAGCACTTCATGGATTTTCCTGATGTATTTGGCGCCTATAAAAAACCCGAAGAACGCACCTCTTTCGAGCATCCGCTCTTCCAGGACGAGCGGGTAACAGATGTGATCCTTAAAACCGATGTCCTCCTTACCTTTCCCTATCACAGTTATACACCCGTGATTGATCTTCTTCGTGAATCGGCCATGGATCCGCATGTTAAATCGATACAGATCACTGCCTACAGGCTGGCCAGCAGTTCAAAAATCATCAACGCACTGATCAATGCAGTGCGCAACGGGAAAGACGTTACGGTAATGCTTGAGCTGCGCGCCAGGTTTGACGAAGAGTCTAACTTAAAATGGAAGGAACTGCTGGAGCAGGAAGGCGTAAATGTACTGGTAGGTATTCCGGACAGGAAAGTACATGCCAAGCTTTGCATCATTAAGAAAAGGGTACATAACAGGACCCTGCAGTATGGATTTATAAGCACCGGCAACTTTAACGAAAAAACCGCCAGGATTTATGGCGACCATCTGCTGATGACATCGGACCGTGCTGTTATGGCAGATATGAATAAAGTTTTTAACGTGCTGCGCAAACCGACGGAAGACTTCCTGCCCGCGCTTAAAACCTGCAAGAAACTGTTGCTTTGTCCTGTGTTTATGAGGGAAAGAATTGAACAGCATATAGACCGTGAGATTGAGGAAGCCCGGGCCGGCCGAAAAGCGGAAATGATCATCAAATCCAATTCGCTGAGTGACCGTGACCTGATTGAGAAACTTTACCAGGCTGCCCGAGCCGGCGTCAGCATAAAACTCATCATCCGGGGAATCTACTGTGCCGTGAACCAGAAGGACTTCAAAAAGAAAATCCAGGCGATCAGTATTGTTGATGAATATCTGGAACACGCACGCGTAATGTACTTTTACAACAGAGGTGCAGAAGATACGTATATTTCATCGGCCGACTGGATGACCCGAAATCTGGATTACCGTATAGAAGCAGCTGTAAAAATTACCCAGAAAAATCTTAAAAGAGAACTTAAGGATCTTCTGGACATCCAACTTAGTGATAACGTGAAAGCCCGGATTCTGGACAAGAACCTGCGTAACCTATATGTGAAAAAAGCGGGACCTGAAATCCGGTCTCAAACAGAAACCTACCGCTACCTGAAACAAAAGGTCAAATAACAGTAAAGAGAGAAGATAATAATGAGAATAGCTGCAATAGACATTGGAAGCAACGCCGCGCGCCTGCTGATTAATGAAGTTCACGAAACTGCATCGGGCCACGCGCAATTCACCAAGCTGAATCTGCTGCGTATACCGTTGCGTTTGGGAATGGACGTATTTTCCAATGGCGTTATCGGGCCTGAGCGCGAGAAAATGGTGGTGGACAGTATGCGGGTCTTCAGTGACCTGATGAAGATTTATAATGTTGAACACTATCGTGCCTGTGCCACCAGTGCCATGCGGGATGCCACCAACGGCAAACAGATTATTGAGGCAGTTAGGGAAGACTCCGGGATTGAGATTGAAATTATAAGCGGTGATGAAGAAGCGGCCCTGGTTTACGAAAACCATGTGGCTGAAGGTCTTGCGGAAGATTCGGCATACCTGTATATTGACGTGGGCGGTGGCTCCACCGAACTCACCTTTTACGAAGACGGTAAGATGAGGTATAAAAAATCCTTTAACGTTGGCACCATACGTTTGCTGAACGGACTGGTAACGGAAGACCACTGGAGCGAAATGAAGGAAGAGATCCGCCGGAATATTAATTCCAAAGATCCGGTAGTGGCCATTGGCTCGGGCGGAAACATCAACAAGATCTTTTCCATGAGTAAAACCAAGGACGGAAAACCGATGAGCACCACCTATCTGAAGAAATATTTTAAAGAGATGAGTGACCTTACGGTGGCGGAACGAATGATGAAGTTCGGGATGCGTGAAGACCGTGCCGATGTCATAGTACCGGCCCTTCACATCTTTAACAACATTATGCAGTGGTCGGAAATATCAAAAATCTTTGTGCCGAAGATTTCCGTGGCCGACGGGCTAATTCACAATATTTACGACGGTCTTGTGCAAAGCAAATCATCCTGAACTTTGATGTAACAGGCTTTTTTAATATATTTAAAGATTAACTCAAACATTAAAACAAATACGATGAAAAATCTTACGATAACCGGAATAACCGTGCTCACAGTAATTGGACTGATCTTTTTGGTCGTTATGCTTTACGGCTACCCTACCTACCGTGTCTGGTCTCAGGAGATGGAAGGGAAAGCCGAGTTTGCCAAAGCCGAACAGAACCGTAGAATTAAGATTGAGGAAGCCAAAGCGAATCTGGAAGCTGAAAAGCTAAACGCCATGGCTGAAGTAGAGCGGGCAAAAGGTGCCGCTGCCGCCATTAAGATTGAAAACGGTGCGCTCTCCGAAAAATACATTCAGTACCTGTGGGTGAGACAGCAAAATAACCTGAACGATAAGACCGTAATTTACATCCCAACGGAAACCAACCTGCCCATTCTGGAAGCAGGACGTGCGCCGGCTAAGACTTTTCCTAAAATTTCGGAGTAAGGCTTTAGGAATTAGAGATCAATTATTTTAACTGGCTCCAATAAAAGCGATCCCATGGTACTCATTTCAGTCGTGTTTTGATGATTTCAAGATGGCTATATTCCTTTACTCATGGACACACAAAAAATGGAGTTTTTTGTTGACATTTTTTGTGTGCTGTTGTCGGAATTCTCTTGAAATGGGGAGAACGCTGCTCAACGCAGGCGAAAGAGAATAAATATCGGTTCCATAAGGGACTTCCCACCTTTATCTGTCTGCTTTTACAGAAAGCTTCGTTATAACTGTAAACAGAAAAACGGGTCTCGGTTTCGTAATCATCAAGCAATCCCTCCCCCACCTGTAAGTCTAACACACTACTTATCTTTCTTAGATGCTCACGTGCTTCTATTTCTTCTGCACGGATCCTTTCGTTAATCTGGGCAAATTTTTTGATCTGACTCTTCGGGAGCATACTTTAATCTGTTTGTAATAGACAAGATTAGCTGCGGATTACGACAAAGCACGCCGTTTACAAATGATTCTGAATTTCAGCACAGCGTTTTACTGAATGTAAAGAACGATCATCTATAAATCGCCTGCGCCGACTGTAACCTTTGCTGAATACTTTTGCGTAAAGAATCCGGCTCCAGCACTTCTACATATTCACCATATCCCAAAATTTCCATCATAAACTCCCAATTAGGTTTCAGTCTGACTTTAATGATGATTTCTTCAGGCGTATCTTTCAGGATTTCCTGCGAGGTATGCAGTGGCATGGTCTTCAGGTATTCGCCCTGGTTAGGTATGTAAATAGTATCAACCGGACTTTTTCTGAAAGAGAGGACAATATCCTGCACTGTAAAATCATCGGAAGAGCCTATGATTCCAAAGACCTCTGTGAAATACTCCTTGGGATGAACAGATTTGGGATGCTGAAACTTGAGGCCGGTCTCCAAAAGGGTCTTGATACGGTCCAGACCAAAAACCCTGAAATCCCGGGACTGCAGGTCATAGGCAAATACATACCAGCGCCGTCTGAATTCCTTCAGTAAATAAGGTTCAAGCGTCCGCTCTTCACGGGTATCAGACCAAAATTTATGATAGGTAATCTGAATCTGTTTCCTGTCCCGGATGGCGACCAGCAGTTCCGCCAGATACCCCGTGCCGGATGGCTTCCGCATATCGAACTGAATATATTCCGAGAAATCTTCACGGCTTTTCAATGCCTGATAAATATCAAACGCTTCGAACATCCGTTCGGAATACTCATCGGCCATTGAACTTACAATTTCATATTTTCTGGTGGACTTGTTAAAAGCGATATCTATGCTGTAGAGCGCGGAGATATCCTGCACATCACGCTGAAAAGTGCGGAGGGAGGTATTATAGTTCCCGCCTGTGATTTCCGATTCTGTATTCAGTCTGCTCTGGATTTCTTCAAAACTGCCTGGCTTTACGCGGAGTTTCTGAATGATGATCCGGTGACGGGTTAGAGTTACAAGTAGTGACATTCGGCTATTGTTTTTCAGCTCACAAACTACAACAATAATTCGTAGCGACATGCCCTGGCATGCACACTCTCTAGTTTCGCATAAAAATTAAATGATATGCTGAAATGTGCAATTATTGGAGGTCGTGATTTTGATGATTATGACTTTATGAAGAAAATGTTGGATGAAAAATTTGACAATTTAAGTTTTGTGGAATGCATTGTGTCCGGGGGCGCAAAAGGTGCTGATACGCTGGCTGAACGTTATGCTAAGGACATTGGGCGTCCCATGGTGGTGTACCGTCCGGATTATAAAAAGTTTGGTCGTGCCGCACCTTTTGTAAGGAATTCCGAGATCATTGAAAATTCAGATATTGTATATGCTTTTTGGGACGGCCGTTCGAACGGCACCCGGGATGCACTTAACAAAGCGGAAAAACTGGGCAAAATTATTTATATTTTTAAATATAGCCAGGAAGAGTAAGAAAAGTCCGCCTTATTTTTTAGGCGGACTACATTATATTTAGAACAGCAATCCTTTCTGAAATTTTTCTAAAGAGAAAATTTTGTGGCAACTCTCTTGTAAATCATTCCATTTTGCACTGTGGATAACTCCTTATCTACCTCGTAAATACCCATGAAACGGTAAACTACAAATCCTAAATTATCAATAAATCTTGGAAAAACAATCCTTTTTACATTATGATTAACTAACATTTCATAGTGCTTTGTTTGATCCTTCACATCAAGTGGTTTTTCCTGAATTAGATCACCATACTTATATCCATTTACTTCCAGCAATTCTTGATCATCCACGAGCTTATTATCCCACGAACGATTTTTATAAAATTTGGGAAACCAGAAAAAATGACCGGGATAAGCTTTGCTTCTAAACCATGCTTTTTGCATACCCTTAACATTTTGTCCCAGAAAGTTACATGCATCCATTATTGTCTTGAAGCGCAAATTATCTTCAACATCAATATACCCTTTAGGTAGGTAAATTTCCCTATCAGATTTAGCCGTATACTCATCACCTAGTTTCCATGGCTTAAAATTATCACTTCTTTTTAGCTCCAGAACTTCATCAATAATATCATCAATTTTACTGTTGAATTCACTAATATTTCCGCTTATCTCGTTGATTTTAATGCGTCGAAATCTGTGACCTTCTGTAGCATTGATGATATCAAGTTCACGATAATTATCTTCTATAATATTTTTAGTTGCCTCATGATGAAGTTCATCAACCTCAACATGGAGTTTAAACTGGGGAAAATAAAGATCGGTAAGCGCAAAGCCTTCTGGGCGTTTTACATATTGCTGGGTAACCATTTGTACATCTTCAAACCTATTAACCGAATGGAAGATTCTACTGACCACATAATTTTCATATTTCTTCTTATAAGATCTTCTTAACTGCCTTAGATTATACTCTAATAAATTCATTTTATTTAATTTTATTTTAATGATATTATAATTTCAAAATTGACTGTTCACTAAATCAGCAATATAAATTTCCTAATCACCGGTAAATACTCCTGAAACTTTTCAAGTCTGTGCCCGTCCTTTACCTCATGCAGTACAAATTGATTATTTGCTTGGTTAAAAATGCCCGTTTGGTTAATTACCTCATCTTCACGAGAAGCGATAATCAGGACATTTTGCGGTTTAGTTATTTTTATAAGTTGATCCTCAAATGCTTTTGGAAACGGGATATCCCGCAAACGCGCAGAAATATCGAGGAGCGGACTGAGCAGGATAAGCTGATCCGCAGGCACACTGCGCATCTCCCGCAGCTGATAGGCCAGGTTAGCACCGGTGGAATCCCCAATGATGAGGAGACTACTGATGTTCTCACATTTCTTCAGAGCCAGCCGTAGCAGATACTCAATATCGGATTCCACCATCCATTCCAAACAGTGGCAATTATATTCTGCGCCCAAATAATTTTTCAGGTCCAGGAACTTACGTGAATTACGGTCAGAACCATAGCCGTGGATATATAAAAGTGTTTTCTTCATACTTATAGTTTAACTTGTCCTCATTTGTTTAATTGACGTTAAGACAAAAATACAGGTCCATGCCGACAGGATGTGACGTTCAAAAAATGGCGTGGCTATGCAGCCTTTGGAATATCACAATATTAAGAAAACGCAACTGCTGATTTGTTGCCCATTTATGCCCTTTTCCGTTAACCACAGAGACACAAAGGATGCGCAGAGGGCGCAGGTGGTGAATTTTGGATGTGGAATTTTGGATTTTGAATTACCACCAAACCTTATAACCTTCAAACCATCTAACCTTCTAAAAGCCTAACCACAGAGAGCGTAAAGGTTTGCAAAGGCGTAAAATTGTCATGTCGTCAAGCCGTAAAACGGAATTCCACATTCTGAGTTCTGACGCCTGAAATCTGATGTCTAAAATCTTTACTCTTGGTTCTATCTAACCACAAAGACACAGAGAATGCACAGAGGGCAGCGAGGTTGTGAATTATGGAGCTGGAATTTTGCCACCTCTGAACTTTGTACAGGCGTAAAATTGTAAAGTTGTAAAGTTGTTTAAATATCAAACTGCAACATCATTAAATTGTTACATTTTGCAATGTCTGAAATCGGATGTCTAAAATCTTGACTCTTGGTTCTATTTAACCACAGCGACACAGAGGAGGCATAGCGAGCACGGAGGTGGTGAAATTTGGATGTTGAATTTTGGGTTTTGGATTTGTGCATTAACGTTCTAACCTTCCAACTTTCTAATAACCCAACCTTAAGGCGGTAAAATAATGTGCGATGTCTGAAATCTGATGTCTAAAATCTTGACTCTTGGTTCTATCTAACCACAGCGACCCAGAGGAGGCACAGCGAGCACGGAGGTGGTGAAATTTGGATGTTGAATTTTGGGTTTTGGATTTGTGCATTAATGTTCCAACTTTCTAACAATCAACCTTACGGCGGTAAAATAATGTGCGATTTCTGAAAATCTGATGTCTGAAATCTTGACTCTTGGTTCTTGGCTCCTGGCTCTTAGTTCTCGGCCCTATCAACCCCAAAAACAGAAAAACACCTACAGATTCCTGTAAGTGCCTTATTTCCAGTGGAGGATATCGGGATCGAACCGACCACCTTTAGACTGCCAGTCTAACGCTCTAGCCAGATGAGCTAATCCCCCGTTTTGGTTGTGCAATAATACTTATTTTTTTTAAATATTTAAACTAAATCCAGTGAAATACTGTTATGAGATGCATTTTTTATGGCCTTGCCATTCTCCAGCACAATCATTTGCGGACTTTGGTGCTCAATATCAAATAGTTCGGAAATCCTGTTCGATAAATTCCGGAAGGCAAGGAGATCCAGAAAATAATAATCAGCCTCTTTGTCTGATGACTTCACCTCCCTTTCAAAGTTCTTAAGCACCGTTTGGCTGATGAAACATCTTGTGGAATGTTTAAAAAGAACTACCTTTTTCTCATGTGACTGCTGTACGGCGTCGTCCAGCATCTGTTCTGAAGTCAGGATTTTCCAAAAGCTTCTGTCCCTGTCTTCGTTCTGTCCTTCATTTCCTCCAAATATTCTGTTCAGTAAACTCATAATGCAAATTGTTTTAAGTGGTGATGTAAATGTTTGTACTCCAGGAAACCCCAGTCTTTAGGCTGCATTTTACCAAATAACGGATGTATTTCGGGGAGTTTTTCAGCAGCTGCGAGAGCGCAGTACTCATCTATAGTATGCAAAAGCTTTACCATTTCAGTTCTGAAACCGGCACATTCACCAGGCCGGAGTTCTGCAAAGGTGGGCATATTTCGTGGAATTCCGTTTTTAAAGATTTTCATCTCCATTTTGGTCACAACACCTATATATCTTACAATTTTTGGCGGTTCCGGGACCTCAATTTTTCCCAAAGGAATTTCCAGCACCAGTCGGCAGTGCTTCAGCATTTGGGTAGCGTTCATAGCGCCCCATCGTGCATCTTTGTCTACAGTAAGCATACTAATCCGCTGCTTCAGTTCGTCCTGATCACAAAGGCGGTGCAGACTATTCAGCATTACCAGCCCTTCTCTTTTTTAAGATTTTCAATATGTGCCAAATGGTGGTTACAATGCCAGGCGTAGAAAGCCAGACTTTCGCGAAGCGTTATCTTCCTTTGTTGCTCAGGGTGCACGAAAGTACGTTCCAGTTCGCGGTTAGTTAGTGCTTTCAACTCATATACCCAACGCTGGTGCAGCCCCTTGAGGATCCGCAGCGCAGGTTTTACATCTATGGTGAAACTGTCCTGAAGCTCGGCCCATTTGGCTTCGTTGTAGGGTTTGATCACAGGATTTTCTTCTGTAAGTGCAAGTTTAAAACGGATGTAACTGTTCATATGACTGTCGGCCAGATGATTCACCAACTGCCGGACTGTCCACCCACCTGGGCGGTACGGTGTGTCCAGCATATCGTCTGTCCAGGACTCTACGATATTCTTCAGCCGGCCGGGAAAGTCCTTGAGGACACGGATGTAATCGTCTACATCGGCATCAGTGATCTCTCCTGCCGGTTCATATTTTCCCAACGGGAATCTGTATTCTTCCATATTATTCATAAGCTGGACGTTTTGGCATCTGTAAACGCTTTGGCTGAACTTTTGCGATTACCGCCGTAAATTTAACGAGAGCAGCGCCAGTTGCTGCTTACAAGATAAGCGAAATAATTTATACTTTAACCGAATGAAAAAAGCCCTGATAATAGTAGATGTACAGAATGATTTTTGCGAAGGCGGTGCGCTGGCCGTTCCCGGTGCCGAACAGATAATCCCTTATATCAACCTTTTGCTCAAAGACAATCAATATGACCAGATCGTGCTGACTCAGGACTGGCATCCGGCAGACCATAAAAGTTTTGCCTCTACAAATAACCGAAAAGTAGGCGAAAAGATTAACCTGAACGGAATCCCTCAGTTCATGTGGCCCGATCACTGCGTGCAGGGCACAAAGGGTGCCGAGTTTCACCCGGATCTGGACCAATCAAAAGTGACCCATATCATCCAAAAAGGTAAAAATGCAGAGTTTGACAGCTACAGTGCTTTCCAGGACAATAACCACTTTATGAAAACCGGTTTGGAGGATTTCCTTAAATACCATGATATTCAACTGGTCGAGATTGTAGGTTTGGCTCTGGATTATTGCGTGAAGGCAACCTGTTTGGACGCTGTACAGGCCGGATTTATTACCTGCCTTCATTTCCACGGCACCAAAGCGGTAAATGTAAAGCCTGAAAACGGCCGCGACGCCATTTATGAAATGCTTGAAAATTCCGTAACAGTGCTGGGATAATCATCCGTTTAATCACATACAAATCCCAATTTAAAAATTCTAACAAAAAGATGGCTGCATTTAACCTGTGCTATGGTTCCTGACCGGATCATAGTACAGGATTACCGAGCCGTTACCGAATACTTTCGTCTTCACTAATTTCAGCAAAGATCTCCGGCTGACACTGTCGAAAAGCCGCGCGCCACCGGCAGCTATAACAGGATGAATGCAAAACTGACATTCATCAATCAGGTTTAAGTTCAAAAGTTGAATGATCAGACTGGGGCTGCCCACCAGAATATCCCCGCCACCCGACTGCTTTAGCGAAGCAACCTCGTCTTCGGGATCGCGTGATGATATCCTGGCGGAATTCCACATGTCTGGAGATGCTGTCAGGGCTCGCGAAAAAACTACTTTCGGAATTTGGTTAATAGCCTGCGCGAAACTGTTCATTGAAGAATTCTCCACAGGATTCTCAACTATTACCCGCCAGTATTCCATAAGTTCATACGTCCTACGGCCGTAAAGTATTACAGCGGATTCCTTAAGCAAAGCGGTATAATGCTGATGCAGTTCGCGCTCCGAAATTCCGGCTGTATGGTCGCTGACTCCGTCCAGGGTCAGGTTAATGACTGCTATTGTTTTTCTCATGGCAGATTGGGTTGGTTTCCGAAAGCATTTGAAAATGGTTAACCGCCCCGACAAACTAATGAAACTGAACTTTACCGCAAATTCAAAGTGGATAAAATGTCAGAAAAGAAAAAGGACAATCGTTACGCGTTTAAAACTCAATGTTAGCTGACCATATGCAACCTATTGAGGTTTCACGTACTCAATCTGTCTTTCCAGTCCTGCTGCTTTTCCCTGCTCCTTTGTAATTTTCTGCTGTAGCTTTTCCAGTTTCCGGTCACTTTTCAGCAGTTCATTTACGGCTTTTTCCGCTTTTTTCAATGACTTACGGGTACTCGCGGCACGGTCTGCTACCGATTCCGCATCTTTACCTACGCTGAAACGGTCTGTTTTGGTCTCTGCTTTTTCACTCAGTTCACGGGCTTCCTTTCTCAGGTTTTCGTTCTTTACGCGCTCCTTTTCATACTCCATCTTCAGCTCATTTATCCTCGTATTCACTTCCAGTATGTCCTGACGGGCCTCGTACTTCTGCATTTCGGGGGTGGTGTTGCTGCTGCAGGACTGTACCAACGTAGCTGCTGCGTATAGTGCGGAGAAAGCAATCAATTTAATTTTCATCTTTAGTATTTAATGGGGTAAAGTTAGCATATTCCAGATTAGTCTGCTGATACAGAATAACAAACACAGTGTATGACTAAAAAACCCTTTTCAACTCACCCTCCGGGTTCCATTGTCCCTCTCCTCTGAAAATTATGGGCCGGTAAGCTGCCGCTACGACAAATTTCCGTCACCAAATGTAACAGGACAATTCCTTCGGTTGTCTAATTGTGGGCAAACTATAGCCAATGTAAAAAAAAT
>CAYXUO010000037.1:0-18445 GCA_964468335.1 uncultured Chryseobacterium sp.
AAAATGCGTGAAAAAGGATGGCCCAGAAAAATCCAAGCCGAAGGCGAATATATCCCAGAAAGAGGCCTGTGACCGACTGCGAAAGTATAAGTAGAGGCAGCAGCAATATAAATAGCCAATTCCATTCATTTTCAAAATTAAAAGAATGAATCAGGCCAAACAAAATAGCAACCAGATAAAAAATGATCCTGAAATTCCGTTGCCAAAATACTGAAAATAGAGGTCGGCCCGCTATTTTATCGGCCAGCCGCACCAGATAGTTTCTTTCCGGCTTCAGTGGAAACCTGAATACAAATTCCTCCCAAAGAGGTGCTGCAATCGTTGCGAGAAAAAGTAGCCACCAAATTGTTTGTGGCCGCAGCTTTCCCTTATGTTCAACGTCAAGCAGATAGTAATCAACCAGACTGACCACCGGTATTATTACAAATACATTAATTAAAATCGCGGCAAAAAACAGCACCGTGAAGATCCTGTATCTATCGTTTGCAGTTATCCTGTCTGAAAAGCGGTCCTCGGGACTTTTTAAAAACTGTAAAAAATCCGTAAGTGTTTTCGAAATTCCCTTTATCATAGTTTTTCCTTCAGAAACCTTGCGGTATGGGATATTTTATCTTTTACAAGGTCTTCCGGTGTGCCGGCGAAAACCACTTCACCACCGTGCTTGCCCGCATCGGGGCCAATGTCAATGATATAATCTGCCGACTTTATAATATCGGGTTGGTGTTCAATGACGATCACGGAATGTCCCAATTCAATTAAAGCCTGAAGCGAAACCAGCAGTTTATTGATATCGTGGAAATGAAGTCCGGTCGAAGGTTCATCGAAAATGAACAGTGTTTTATCCGTTGTGAATCCTTTCACCAGGAAAGACGCCAACTTAATCCGCTGCGCCTCACCACCTGAAAGTGTAGAAGAGCTCTGTCCCAACTGAAGATAGCCCAGGCCGACATCCTGTAGCGGCTGTATCTTGGTTACAATTTTTGTTTCTTTATTATCGGAGAAGAATTCCAGTGCCTCATCCACGGTCATATGCAGGATATCGGAAATATTCTTGTCGTCAAACTTCACTTCCAGGATCTCACTGCGGAAACGGGTACCGTTGCAACTCTCGCACAGCAGTTCAATATCGGCCATAAACTGCATAGATACATTGATGACACCTTCACCTTTGCATTCTTCGCAGCGGCCGCCGTCCACATTAAACGAGAAATGTTTCGCCTTGTAGCCCATCATTTTGGAAAGCTTCTGCTTCGTGAAAAGCTCACGGATGTCATCATAGGCTTTCAGGTAGGTAACAGGATTGGAGCGTGACGATTTACCGATTGGATTCTGGTCGATGAGTTCGATGTTCTTCACCAGTTTTTTTGGGAAGTCTACACTGTCATAGTCGCCTTTTTTACCACCCATGCCCAATTGGATCTGGACTTCATTGGTCAGGATTTCCTTCATCAGGGTTGATTTCCCTGAGCCGGAAACGCCAGAAATAACAACAAGACCTTCCAGCGGAACCGAAACATCAATATTCTTCAGGTTGTTTTCACGCGCTCCTTTGATCTCAATAAACTCCTTCGCCTTGCGGCGTTTCTTTGGTGTTTTTATTTCCAACTTTCCGGTTAGGTACTGTGCGGTAAGTGAGTCTGATGACTGCAGTTCGTCAAAATGACCGGCAAATACCAGTTCACCTCCCAAATAACCTGCTTCAGGACCAATGTCTATGATATAATCCGCCGCGCGCATCACATCTTCATCATGCTCTACTACAATAACGGTATTTCCCAAATCCCTTAAATTCTTAAGTACACCAATCAGGTTTTCAGTGTCTTTACTGTGCAGACCGATCGAGGGCTCGTCCAGGATATAAATGGATCCCACCAGTGAACTGCCCAGACTGGTCGCCAGGTTAATACGCTGACTCTCACCACCCGAAAGCGTGTTGGAGGTACGGTTCAGGCTTAGGTAACCCAAACCTACTTTCTCCAGGAATTCCAGTCTGGTCGTGATTTCGTACAGCAGTCTTTTTGCGATTTCGGCATCGTGTGCGCTTAGTTTCAGCGATTTTACCAATGGCAGAAGTTCATCCAGCGGCAGTTCAATCATCGACTGGATATTGTGTCCGTCAATTTTTACCCATTGGGTTTCCTCTCGAAGCCTGAGTCCTTCACAGGTAGGGCAGAGGGTTTTACCGCGGTACCGTGAAAGCATGACGCGGTACTGTATTTTGTACAGATTGCCTTCCACCATCTTGAAAAAGGCATTCAGTGACGGGAAATTACTCGAACCGTCACCTTTCCACAGCAGGTTGCGCTGCTCTTTTGTCAGCTGGAAATAGGGTTTGTGAATTGGGAATTCGCCGCCTACCCATTTAATGAATGACTTTTTCCACTCGCCCATGCTTTCGCCTTTCCAGGCTGCTACGGCGTCTTCAAATACCGACAGGTTTTTATTGGGAATGACCAGGTCTTCATCTATGCCGATCACTTTTCCATAACCCTCACACTGCGGACAGGCGCCGTAAGGATTATTAAAGCTGAAGAAATGAACATTGGGCTCCATAAATTCCATTCCGTCCAGTTCAAACTTATTGGAAAACTCGTGCACTTCGCCGGTCTCAATATTTTTTAGTGAGCTGTAGCCGTGGCCTTCGTAAAAAGCCATCTGAATGGAGTCGGCAAGCCTTTGCAGGAAATGCTCGTCATCTTCATAAACGAACCGGTCTATCACAAGCTGGATTTCCATTCCCTTTTCCGGTGTAAATCCAAAACTTTCAAGATCCTCGATTCCTGCCACATTTCCGTTGACCTCCAGTCTTGTGAAACCGGTGACCTTAAGCGCATTAAGGGTCTGCGTAAAAGTGTCCGGACTGAACTGCAGCGGTGCACGAAGCAGGAAAGCCTTTCCTTCAGCCTGCTTTATAAAGTTGATGACATCCGTTACGCTGTCTTTGCGGACTTCCCGCCCAGAAACCGGCGAAAATGTATGTCCTATCCTCGCAAAAAGAAGCTTTATATAGTCATAAATTTCGGTAGATGTTCCTACCGTAGAGCGTGGGTTGGAGGAAATGACCTTCTGCTGTATGGCGATGGATGGTGCCAAACCTTTTATACTGTCAATTTTGGGTTTTTCCAGTTTGCCCAGGAACTGCCTTGCGTAGGAACTCAGACTTTCCACATATCGGCGCTGACCTTCAGCATAAATGGTATCGAAGGCAAGCGAGGATTTCCCGCTTCCCGAGACTCCGGTAATAACTACAAGTTTGTTTTTAGGAATGCGGACATCAATATGCTTGAGGTTGTTGAGATGTGCATTCTTAACAAAAATTTCTTTCTTTATATCTATATTTTCGGATGTATCCATGTATAAATTTGAGGACTACAAAATTACACAAAATTTAGGTGTAAACCTTCCGGAGTTTCGGCCTCACAACCGCGCGGGTTAGCACCGCACCAGAATACAAAAATGGTAAAAAACGGTTAATTTTATCTCCCTCACCTGTATTTTCTCATTTAGCAGAGTCAGCCAACTTTATTATCTTTGCCGCTCTTAATTCCGGAGGTTTCATTCCTCTGTAAATGCGGCTATGTAACTGCGTTCCATAAATTGAAGAAGTAAAATGAGGTTAAGACTTTTTGGTTTTCTGTGCCTGGGACTGTTTGGCCCCGTTTCTGCCCAAACCGGCGAATCAGAAATAAATGAAGTGTTCATTCACGGTAAGTTCCTGAATCTTCCTGTTCCCAAAGTGAGTGAGAACATTACAGTAATTACCAGAGAGGAGATAAGTAAATCTCCCGCTGCGAGTGTGGAAGAGGTTTTGGCTCAAATCACCGGTTTTGATATCAGAAGGAGAGGTGGAAATGGTGTTCAGGCCGATATCACCTTGCGCGGGAGCAGTTTCGAGCAGGTGCTGATCCTGGTAAACGGGGTCCGTATGAATGATTCACAAACGGGTCACAACTCGATGAGTGTTCCGTTTGACCTGACGTCTGTAGAAAGGATAGAAGTGATTAAGGGACCGGCAGCAAGGCGCTTTGGCCAAAACGCTTACGCCGGAGTAATCAATATCGTTACAAAACCTGCTGCTGAAGATACGGCCACAGTTTCTGCCAGTGGCGGTGATTTTGGCACCTATTCACTGGGCCTTGGCACCCACATGAGCACTGAAAAAGTCGCGCATTTCGTACAGCTTAACTCATCCAGTTCAGAAGGTTACCGGTACAATACGGATTATAAAATCAACAATATATTTTATCAGAATCAATTCCGCGTTGCCTCCGCCAATGTGCGCTTTCAGGCAGGAATCCAGGAGAAAAAATTTGGCGCCAACGGTTTCTATGCTACGGCGGCAGCCACAGAACAGTACGAAGAAACCCAGGCCTCGGTAGTGAGCCTTAGTACAGACAGACAAATGGACAAATGGACCGTTAATTCTAATCTATACTGGCGGCGCGGGCAGGACATTTACGAATATGTACGTGGTAAACCCCATATTTACCGTAACATCCACATCGGCAATAATATAGGTGGCGAGATTAACACTACTTTTAATTCGGCAGCAGGAAGCACCAGGCTGGGTGCTGAAATCCGAAAGGAGTTTTTAGCCAGCAATAATCTGGGCCACCGGCAACGCTTTATCACACAATTGTTTCTGGAACATCATTTCTCCTTTTTCAATGGCAGACTGGATGTTTCTCCGGGAATTTCATGGTCCCACTTCAACCGTGAAGGCAACTTTTATTATCCGGGGCTGGATGTGGGTTATGACCTGAACCAATACCATAAAATTTACGGCAACGTAGCAAAAGTAAGCCGTATTCCCACGTTTACAGATCTTTATTATCTGAGTAAAACCGAGGCAGGGAACCCTGAATTACAACCCGAACAGGCCCTTTCGGCAGAAGTGGGTTACCGTTATCATAAGAAAGGCCTGGAACTGAAAGCCAGCGGTTTCCTGCGCAATTCGGATAATTCTATAGATTGGGTAAAGGCAGCTGAAAATGAGCTCTGGCGCGCCGGGAATATCGGTACCATACATACCAAAGGCATAGAGGTAGAATTGCGTCAGCAGTTAGATTCCATAATTAAGTCCTACTCGGTAGGTTACACTTTTCTGGACAGTAAGGCTGCACAGCCTCAGAATCTTTTTTCCCGTTATGTAATGGAAAACCTGAAACATCAGCTAGTGGCGAAAATGGAGAATAAACTCTACAACAATCTAACCGCTCAGTGGGTTTACCGGTATATTGAAAGAGTTACAACGGGAAGTTATCACCTTCTGGATTTGAAACTGAACTGGCATTATAATGAGCTCCAGCTGTTTTTGCTTATAAATAACGTTACTTCAACGAGGTACACAGAGACATTTGGTGTGCCCATGCCGGGTAGGTGGTTCCAGCTTGGATTTAATTACCGTATCGGTCAATAAGCCGGCTTTAAACTGTTTAATACTTTTCCTTTAGGTAGAGGTATGCTTTCAGATATTTATTTAGCCTTTTCATGTCCTTTTCGGTCATGGGCTTAGTAAAGCGCATAAGGTCCATATTGTCGCGTAGGTCATTCATCTTCACTGCAACTGCCAGTGGTGAGCGTTCAGTTTGTTTAATAAATTCTGTATAGTCCTGATCTGCAGGGGTCTTTGTAAGGCATTCCACAGCAAAGACTATATGATGGGGAAAACCCTCCTGCAGCAGATATTCAAGAGTAATTTCGGGACAGTCCTCAATAATATCGTGCAGGATACCCACGATCTTCTCGTCATAGGTTCTGCCATAGTTCATCACCCTCATGATATGTCCGACATAGGGCGCTCCAAATTTATCGGTTTGGTTACGGTGGGCTTTGGTCGCAATGCTGACTGCCTTGTTCAGAAGTTCTTCTTTCATTTATATCAGATTTCCACGTTTAGTTTTTCAATTTTCTTTCTGTTGCCAACCACCCATACAATATCGTCCAGCTGGAGGATTTCCGAAGATTCGGGATTCAGGATTCGTTCATCTCCTCTTCTGATGGCAATAACAAGCCCGTCTGTCTTATCACGGATGCCTGATTCCTGTATGGTAAGACCTTTCTTGGGTGAGTGGTGGTTAATAAGGATTTTGCCCAGCTTGATATGGTCTATGTTTTCCTCCTCAATATCCTCCTGACTGTCAAAAACCTCTTTAAAGGTTTGGAACTGGTCATCAGTGGCTATTATTCCTACCTTGTCATAGGGCATCATTACCTGGTAACGGTCCGGCGTATGTATCAGCTTTCCGCCGCGGCGTATGTAACCGATATTGATTCCGAATTTTTCCCGCCACTGCAGGTCTACTAAACTCTTACCTATATAATCGGCCAGCGGTTTTACTTCAAGTTCGATAATATGTACGTCCCAGGCAGCCAGGCTCTCCTTTATATTGGAAGTGCCGGCAAGCGTGGCTACGGCCTCGGGATGTCCAATTTCGGAACGGTCGTTAAGGTTCGTAATAAACCTTCTCTCAATGCGGCTGTAGAATTTATTCAGCCTGTTGGAGAAGATGACCATCAGTACAATCGCCACAGGAATCGTAATGAAGAAAGATATGGTAGTTGAGGCGAAACGGTCCAGAAAAAAGCCTAAAATTCCGATGCCGATTGAAAACCGTATGATTTCAATAATGAGCAGTGGTCCCCGGCTGTATTTCGTCTTGGTCCAAAGCTCGCGGTAAGCTACTGAATTTGGCCTTTTTACCATAAGTGCCCAAAGGAATGGAAGAATGAATAAGACAGGAAGCGCATTACCGATGATGTTTTTCAGACTGTTGCTTTCCAGGTGATCGTTAATGGCAGGAATAATAAATCTTGCAAAGAGAAGATAAATGGCCATAATGATAATCCCGTTTATTACGATGATTCTCACGTAGCTCGTCAGAATTGTCTTCCAGCTGTTTTCGGCCTGGATATTCTGAGTATTGGAAGAGTAGCGGTTAATCTTTTCGATGTATTTCGGCGGAACCACTTTTACGAGCCATTTATAGAACGGTTCGGATAGCTTGATCAGGTAAGGAGTCGTGAAGGTGGTGATGGCCGAAACTCCAACTGCAACCGGGAAAAGGAAGTCCGAAATTACACCCAGCGAGAGACCAAGCGTGGCCACAATAAACGCAAATTCACCAATTTGCGCCATACTCATTCCCACCTGGATGGATTGCTTCAGTGGCTGCCCGGAGATCAGAGCACCCAATGCTGAACTGAACAGTTTTCCCACAATGGTGAGAACCGTAACGATGAAGATAGGCCAGGCGTAAGTGATCATGGCTTCGTAATCAATCATCATACCCACAGAAACGAAAAAAACAGCGGCGAAAAGGTCTTTTACGGATTTTAACGTGTGTTCTACTTTTTCTGCAATTGTAGTTTCAGCGATGATGGAACCCATGACGAAGGCCCCAAGTTCTGCCGAGAAACCTACATTTACCGCGATAAGAACCATACCCAAACAAAGACCTATGGACAGGATGAGCAGGATTTCATCATCAACCAACGGCTTTATTTTTTTGAGAAGGGTAGGTACCAGGAATATCCCCAGCAGGAACCATAAAATCAGGAAGAACAGTAGTTTTACGACCGTAAAAAGAATCTGTGTGCCCTCAAACTCTTTGGTGACAGCAATGGTAGATAGCAGTACCATCAGCAAAATCACCACAATATCTTCAACCACGAGAACGCCAAAAACCGTCTTGGCAAAGCTTTTGGTCTTTACCCCAAGCTCATCAAACGCCCTGATAATGATTGTTGTAGATGAACTGGCCAGCATCCCACCCAGGAACATACTGTCCATCACGCTCCAGCCGAGCCAGCGACCGGTATAATAACCGGCAATGGTAATGAAGATAATCTCCACAAAAGCCGTAACCGACGCCGAGCCGCCCACATTCATAAGTTTCTTGAAACTGAATTCGAGTCCGAGGCTGAAGAGGAGGAAAATCACCCCGATCTCCGCCAGGGTTTTAATATTGGCTCCATCTACGACAGACGGGAAAATGTTCAGGTTGGGACTTACCAGGAAACCTGCGATAATATATCCCAGAACAAGAGGCTGTTTAATTTTCCTGAAAATAATAACGACAAAAGCCGCCACAATTAAAATCAATGCTAAATCCTCTATCAGCTTCGGTAGGTGTCCCATCTTGCGTAAATCTGTATTTTCCCAAAAATAGGGAAATGCTGCATTTTTTCAAAGTATTTCTTTTAGTATTTGCACAGTCTGCTCCTCATAGAGGGCCTTAACTTTTGCGAATTTTCTGCAGCGGTCCGAATGTTCGCGGTAAACCCGATTTTTAACACACTTAAACAATATTTGAAAACTATTGATCTACCTGTTTCCAGTGATTTACATCCTGCTGATATTTTTCATATTGAAAGTCATTAAAAAAGTTCCTAACTTTATTCTGTAATAATCCACAAATAGTTTACACCATGGAAAACCATATTCTTACAAACGAGTTTCCTGAGTACGTGCAGAAAATTGCAGAACTGAAAACAAAAGACGGTGCATTCCTGAAAATGTACGTCAATTACGAGGAAGTTAATGCCCTTATCCAGCATTACGAAGACGGTGAGGTAAATCACACCACGGATGAGCACCTTACAGAACTTCGCAAAAGAAGACTCTATCTGAAGGATGACATTTATTCCTACCTACACTCCAACTGATTTTTCCGGATTACAATTACCCTGGCGGCTTCCAAAGGCCGCTATTTTTTGTCCTGAAAGCTGGGGATTCGTAGCATTTAAATTGAAGAGGTGTTCCGGATAATTGGTTATGCAACAGTTTCTGAAAATCACTTTGGCGGGAATTGAAGCATAGCTCCTTTTTTAGACACAGGTTTTGTAATTCATATTATTTCACTTATTTTTGACCCCATGGAAAACTTCGTTGTTTCAGCCCGAAAATACCGTCCACAGGAGTTTGATACTGTTGTGGGGCAGGCGCATATAACGGACACGCTGGAGCACGCCATCGCAGAAAACCAGCTTGCGCAGGCTCTGCTGTTCTGCGGCCCGCGTGGCGTAGGTAAGACGACGTGTGCCAGGATACTGGCCCGCAAGATCAATGAGCGGGACGGCGCAACATCGGAAGATGGTTTTACCTACAATATTCATGAGCTGGATGCCGCATCCAATAACTCCGTAGATGATATTCGTGAACTTATAGACCAGGTTCGTTTTGCGCCTCAGGTGGGTACCTATAAGGTTTATATCATAGACGAGGTGCACATGCTGTCGTCCGCAGCCTTCAATGCCTTCCTGAAAACCCTGGAGGAGCCGCCTGCACATGCCATCTTTATACTGGCCACCACGGAGAAGCATAAGATTATCCCGACCATTCTTTCCAGATGTCAAATCTATGATTTTAAGAGGATTACCATTGAAGACATTCAGCAGCACCTGCGGAAGATCGCCAAAGCTGAAAATATAAGCTATGATGACGACGCGCTGTACCTTATAGCTCAAAAGGCTGATGGTGCACTTCGTGATGCTCTTTCTATCTTCGACAGACTTTCCACTTTTACCCAGAAAAATATCACTCTGCAAAAGGCAGCTGAAGTTCTGAACATCCTGGACTATGACCAGTACCTGAACATTGCCGATCTTGCGCATGAAAATAAGATTCCGGAAATTCTTACGGCCTTCAACGAGATTGTAAAAAAAGGCTTCGACCCGCATTTATTCATCGCCGGATTGGGAAGTCACTTCCGCGACCTGATGATGGCACAGAATCCGACGACGCTTTCACTAATTGAAGTTGGTGAGAAAACCAAAGAACGTTTCGGCGAACAGAGTCAGAAATGGGCTCCGCAACAGCTTGTAGACGGTATTGAAATCTGTAACCATGCTGACATCAACTACAAGAATTCCAAAAATCCGCGGCTGATCGTTGAAATTGCACTTATGCAGTTAGCCAGCCTCACCTCCACAACTACGTCCGTCAAAAAAAAAAATTCCTGATTTTAGCCCCCCGGCTTGATCTGGAGGTAGCACAGGTAAAGGAAAAAACCAAGGAGATCATTCCTGAGCCCGAAAAGGCTGCTGTTTACAAAGCGCTAAATCCTGTAATAAAGGACAAGCCTGTTTCTGTTTCCAGATTCAGCATTACACGTAAGCTGACGGTCGAAGAGCAGGAGGAGAAAAAGACAGTGGCCCCCAGCGCGACAGAGGAACTGCCCAACAGTCATTTTACAGAAACCGACCTGCAGACTGAGTGGAAAGCCTTCCTGAACCAGATTCAGCAAAGAGATACCGTTATTTACAATGCGATAAGTGGGTTTAAGGTCCATAAAGAAGATGAAGACCTTATCCGAATCTTCTATCCTTCGGATACTGCGAAATCTGAATTCGACAAAGTATCCCATGATTTCCTGAACCACTTCCGGCATAAGGTGCATAACTACCGGTTCCGTGTGGAGTATAAAATGGATGCCCTGAATCTGAAGAAAGAAATAGTAACCAAACGAAGCCTTTTCGAAAAATATGTACAGATTAATCCGCTTCTTAAAGAACTTGATGATCTGTTTAAACTTGACCTTAGTTAATAAACCCCTGATACACCCATGCAGTTAACCGATTTAAACAATGAATGGATTTCACAGTTCCAACATCCACTTGTAATTGCAGGTCCCTGCAGTGCCGAAAGTGAAGCGCAGATGCTGGAAACGGCCTCCCGTATGAAAGAGTCTGAAACTTCCGTTTCAGTTTTTCGTGCCGGAATCTGGAAACCACGTACGAAGCCCAATGGTTTTGAAGGTGTGGGAACCATTGGTTTGGGATGGCTGAAAAAGGTTAAGGCTGAATTTGGCTATAAAACTGCCACAGAGGTGGCCAATATGCATCATGTTCAGGCCGCTTTGGAGGCAGATGTTGATATCCTTTGGATTGGTGCACGGACTACGGTTAACCCTTTCGCCGTTCAGGAAATCGCTAATGCACTTCAGGGTACAGACAGAATTGTGCTTGTGAAGAATCCAGTTAATCCGGACCTTGCTCTGTGGATAGGCGCTCTGGAGAGACTTGCCGGCGCAGGCATCTATAATTTGGGCGCGATACACCGTGGTTTTTCCACTTACAGAAAAACAAATTACCGCAATATTCCCAACTGGCAGATAGCTCTTGATTTTAAGAACCAGTTGCCGAACGTACCTTTGATCATCGATCCGTCACACATCTGCGGAAACCGTACCGGTCTTTCGTCTGTAGCTCAGGAGGCTCTGAATTTGGGATATCAGGGGGTGATGATTGAGACCCACTGTAATCCGGACGAAGCCTGGAGCGACGCAAGACAGCAAATTACACCTGAAACACTTGCCAGTCTGTTAAACGGACTCGTAGTACGCAATGAAGAGTGCACAGGTTTTGATGAAGATCTTGAAAGGTACCGCACGCTGATTTCGGATGTGGATTATCAGGTGATTGATCTTCTGTCACAACGGATGAAACTTTCAGAAAAAATAGGATTGCTGAAAAGTGATAACAATCTTACGGTTTTTCAGCCAGACCGCTGGAAAGCTGTTACCGAATATGCCAAAAGGAAAGCTGAAGAAACAGGAATGTCTCAGGATTTTATTGAAAGTATCTTTAAAACCATTCATGAACAGTCTGTGGTTGTGCAGAACCACATTATGAAAAACAAATAACGCAAAGGCACTATATGAAAGGACTTGTAATAAAATCTACAGGCAGTTGGTATCAGGTGATGGACCATGACACCAGGGAGGTGTACGAAGCAAGAATCCGAGGAAAATTTAAGCTGATAAAAACGCGGCTAACCAATCCTCTGGCCGTGGGCGATCATGTAGAATTCCAGCTAGAGCAGGACAATGTAGCCTGGATTACCAAGATTGAAACCCGGCGCAACTACCTGATCAGGAAGTCCGTGAACCTCTCAAAGGAAGCCCATATCATTGCTTCCAATATTGATATCGCGTGTTTTATCTATACACTGAAGTTTCCGGAAACGTCACTGGGTTTTCTGGACCGGTTCCTTGCATGCTGCGAAGCCTATAATATTGAGCCACTCATCCTGATGAGTAAGATGGATACCTTAAGCGAAGGTGAGGTGGAAATCATTGAAAACATTGAAGCGTTGTACAATTCGATCGGTTATGAAACACTTCAGGTTTCATCGTATTCCAAACTTAATCTGGACCTGTTGCAGGAAAGGTTGAAAGACCGGGTTTCCGTAGTCTTTGGACATTCAGGTGCGGGTAAATCTACTTTGGTGAACGCTTTTCAGCCGGACCTTAACCTCAAGACCACGGAAATTTCTGAAACCCATCTTAAAGGAAAACACACCACAACTTTTGCGCAGATGCACTTCTGGGATTTTGGCGGAAGTGTAATTGATACGCCCGGTGTACGGGAGTTTGCGATGATAGATGTCCTTAAAGAGGAGGTGCAGCATTTCTTTCCTGATATTTTCCGGAAATCTCATGAATGTAAGTTTTATAATTGCCTGCACATTAACGAGCCCAAGTGCGCCGTAATAGCGGGTATAGAGACTGGTGAAATTGAGGAAACAAGATATTTCACATATCTCAAGCTGATGGAAGAGGCAGATGCGCTGGAGCAGGACAGCTTTTAGCAATAAAAAACCCAGCCGAAGCTGGGTAAAAACTAATAACCATGAAAACTCAAATTAAACATGAGAATCTGCTTTACATTTGCAAGTAACGTGCCAAAATAAGGAGTTGTGTAAATAAAGTTTTATTTCTGCCTAATCAATTAAAAGCGTAAATTTGCAGCCGGAAAAATAAATATATAGATATATGTCAGGAATCACATTTACAATGATTAAGCCGGATGCAGTTGCAGACGGGCACATAGGCGCAATTTTAGGAAAGATTGCCGAAGCCGGATTCAAAATTAAAGCGCTTAAGCTTACTCAGCTTACCTTAAGCGACGCTAAGAAATTTTACGAAGTTCACAGCGAGCGTCCATTCTACGGGGAGCTTGTGGCATTTATGAGTTCAGGTCCTATAGTTGCTGCGGTATTGGAGAAGGGAAATGCTGTTGAAGATTTCAGAACGCTTATTGGTGCTACCAATCCTGCTGATGCGGCAGATGGCACAATCAGAAAGATGTTTGCAAGAAGCGTAGGCGAAAATGCTGTTCACGGTTCAGATTCTGATGATAACGCACTGATCGAAGCTCAGTTCCATTTTTCAGGAAGAGAAATATTCTAAGCTGGTAATTTCCGAAAGGTATAAAAGAAGCCGTATCGTTCACTATGAATGATACGGCTTCTTTTTGTATAGGTGACTCAACCGAAAAAAACTGAAATTAAATAGTTGTCTATGGCCGATTACATCCTGTCTGTCCCGGACTCTCCGGTCTTCTCTACCGGCTTCTCTCTAACTGCCTCGCTTATATCCTCGCTCGCCTCAGTACGCGAAATGAAGTGGTGCGCTCCATATTTGCCGCTAACCTGTATGGCCCATATTATACCTGTGATCAGACCCAGAACGATACAGACCCCGAACAGGACTGCGCCGGTACGGTCCTGATCATAATACTGATAAAGTGCAAAGCCCATAACAGTACCGATAATTAAAGGCGAAAGAACTATTTTGAAGAACGAGTAGCTTTCAATAAATTTTGTAAACATGGCAGGCGTTTATATATTATACGCATGCTCAGGTGGTTAAGTTACTGAAAAATCTATTCGGCAGGCTGTAATCCACTATATTTTCAGGAGTTCAATGGTCTTTTCCGGGTTATCGCTGCTGAAAACTGCATTTCCGGCTACAAGCACGTCGGCTCCGGCGTCAAAAAGTTTGGAGGCATTTTCCAGATTAACTCCCCCATCAACCTGAATCAGCGCGGTTGAATTGTTGTTAAGGATAAGATCTTTGGTTTCAGAAATTTTCTTGTAGGTATTGTTAATGAATTTCTGTCCGCCGAAACCCGGGTTCACGCTCATCAGCAATACCAGGTCTACCTCCGAGATAATGTCTTCCAGCATCAGTACGGGAGTAGATGGATTCAGGACTACACCGGCTTTCGCGCCGCTGTCCTGAATCAGCCGTATGGTACGGTGCAGGTGTACACACGCTTCGTAATGAACGGAAACAAGGTCGGCACCGTGGGCTATAAATTCTTCTACATACTTTTCCGGCTCCACAATCATCAGGTGCACGTCCACGAACTTCTTCGCATGTTGCTGCACGGTTTTCATTACCGGAAATCCGAAGGAAATATTAGGTACAAAGCGCCCGTCCATAACGTCAATATGGAGCCAGTCTGCCTGCGAATTGTTCAGCATGTTTATGTCCCTTTCCAAATTTCCAAAATCTGCGGAAAGCAGGGATGGTGCAATCAGTTTATTCTTCATTTTCTTATAATTACTAAGCGTGATATTTCAGATTCATTTCAGGTTCTATGCGAAGGAGGGTTTCGTAGATAAGTTGGATCACATTGGCTACATCTTCTTTAGAAACCATCTCGACAGTGGTGTGCATGTACCTTAAGGGCAGGGAGATCAATGCGGACGGGACACCACCGTTGGAATGCGCAAATGCATCGGTATCGGTTCCCGTAGCACGGCTTGCGGCGGCACGCTGGAAGGGTATTTCCTTCAGTTTGGCAGTATCTACAATGAGCTGCCGGATGTTGTGGTGCACACTGGGTGCATAAAATACCACCGGCCCGGCGCCACACTTTTGGTCGCCCTCTTTTTTCTTCTCGATCATCGGGGTAGTGGTGTCATGTGTTACATCAGTAACGATGGCAATGTTGGGCTTCAGAGTCTCCGCTATCATATGCGCTCCATAGAGACCAACCTCCTCCTGAACGGAGTTAGTAATGTATAGACCGAAAGGCAGTTGGTTTTCGTTTTCCTTCAGCAGGCGCGCCACTTCGGCTATCATAAAGCCTCCAATTCTGTTGTCCAGTGCTCGGCAAACGAAGTAGCGGTCATTCAGTTCAAAGAATTCATCGGGGTAGGTGATCATACAGCCTACAAAGACACCAAGTTCTTCCACCTCTTTTTTAGTGGTTGCACCGCAGTCAATGAAAATGTTTTCCAGTTTGGGAACGGGCTCATCAGAATTGATCCCGCGGGTATGAATAGCTGGCCAGCCAAACACTCCTTTCACTATTCCTTTTTCACCATGTATATGTACAACCTTGGAGGGGGCGATCATCTGATCTGAACCGCCGTTACGAATTACATAAATAAGTCCGTCGTCTGTGATGTAATTTACATACCAGGAAATTTCATCAGCATGAGCTTCAATAACAACTTTAAACGGAGCCTCAGGATTTACAATACCGTAGCAGGTGCCATAATGGTCAAATTCAACTTTATCTACATAAGGGCGGACGTAATCCATCCATATTTTCTGACCGTCATGTTCGTAACCCGTTGGAGATGATGTGTTTAAGTAAGATTCTAAAAACTTAAGAGATTTCTTGCTGAAATTCATGTAAAAGGGAATAAAATTTGCGTTAGTTTGTGGATTTTTGAGATAGTAAAAATAATGAAAATATATCAGACTGTTTTGGTCTTTCTGCTGTTTGTATCAGTGTCCGTAAGTGCACAGGATTCGATCGTAGTTAAGGCACTGCGTGATTACCCACAGGATCAGCTTCGGGTTGATGAATTTGGCCAAAAATATTTTTATGATCAGCAACAGAGAGCCAAGATTTATGAAATTGATGGCGAAACGGTGGTGATCATGGATGAGTTGGTCCTAAAAAAGGGCCCCCAATTTAATAACCAACTGGACCGCAATTATTACTTTTTCCTGAATAAAAAGCTGTCCCGGGTTTATCCTCTTTTTGTGACAGCGCTGGCTCAATATAACGATATTCAGAAGGACATTTCTGTTATGGACCCTAACAGCCAGAAACGGTATATAAAGGAGAGGCAGAATAATCTGGCCAATCAGTATGAGAAGCAGCTGCGGGATTTAACGACTACCGAAGGGCGTGTTTTTGCAAAACTCATGCACCGGGCTACCGGTAAGACTGTTTTTGATATTATTAAGGAGTTGCGTGGCGGATGGAGTGCCTTTTGGTGGAATGTGAAAGGGAATATTGCCGATGTAGATATCAAAGATCCTTACGATCCTTACCGCAACCGAAGTGATCTGTATATTGAGTCCCTGCTGCAATCCAACTGGAATTTCGGTTATCTGCAGCCTTATCCGGGAGCAGAAAATTTCAGGGTGAGAAAGTAATTATCCAACCATTTTCTCTTTTAGTTTCTGAAAAGCAATCCTGTCCACGGGCAATGGAAAGTTGTTCTCGGGAGAGTCCACGGACAGCCATTCCACCTTTTCTATACACGGGTCCATAATTAAGAAGTCAGTTTCGTCCAGGATTTCTACCATATAATAAATGGTCAGTAGCTGTTCATTATCACGAAAGCGGGAAACTTCAAAGTGTTCCTGAGTATACAGATGTCCGGTCACCCGGATTTTTGCGTTCAGTTCCTCCTCAAATTCACGGTGAAGGCACTCCAGTACGCCCTCGCCATACTCCAGGCCGCCACCCGGAAATTTCATCAGATGTTCACCGGCATATTCTTCATGAAGGACTAAAACACTCCTGCCTTTTACAGCGCAGGCATAAATCCGGACGTTCGTCTTATTGATCATTAATTGAAGTTTGGTCTAAAAATACAGTTTTTTTGTAAGTAAATCAGTTCTTCCAGGCAATAAGCATCTCACGCTTTCCGGGAGGACCGGCTTTTTTCTCAACTTTAAAATCCAGCGACTTTAGGATCCTGCGTACAGAGCCCTTGCTGGAGTAGGTAGTAAGTAAACCTCCTTTGTCCATTTTTGCGGCTACCGCGGAAAATAGTGGCATCTCCCAAAGATCAGGCTGCACCCGTGCGCCAAAGCAGTCATAATACACCAGGTTAATGTTCTTAAGTTCAATTTTCTCCAGGTCGTGAAAATCACATTTAATTTTTGTCAGGGTGAAGTTGGGCAGTATTTCGACCGGTGTCTCCCATTCTGTCTCGTGAATTTTCGCGTATAGCGTATTTAATTCGTCCCGCTCAAAAAGAGTACTGTAACCCAAATCGGCAACTTCAGACATTGTAACGGGATATTTTTCCAGTGAGTAGTAATTGATTTTATGATTTTTATCAGTTTTTAAAAACTCATTAATAGTAACTAAAACGTTTAAACCTGTTCCAAAACCCAGTTCTAAAATATTAATTTCATAATCATTTAGCAATTTCATGCCATTATCTATAAATACGTGTATAGCTTCCTGCAAGGCACCATGATGGGAATGGTAACCTTCGTTTAAGTTATTGATAAACAAAGTTTTACTTCCGTCTGCGGTTAGTTTCACTTCTCTTTTCACCTTATTTTTTTTCAAATTTAAACTAAAATATGTATATTTAAAAAATTATTTAGAGTTGTAAAACACGTTTAAAAAAATTAAGAAATGATAATCCAAAAAACCGAAAATTCAAGGATTTCTTCCTTTGATCCAGAAAATTACTCATTCGGAGACCACTTCACAGACCATATGATTATTTGTGAATACGAAAACGGCCAGTGGGGTGAGGCCAGGTTAATGCCTTACGGACAACTTCCATTTTCACCATCCAATATGGCCTTTAACTATGGCCAGGCATGTTTTGAAGGTATGAAGGCGTATAAAGACAGTAATGATGAAGTATACCTTTTCCGTGTAAATAAAAATTTCGAGAGGATCAATAAATCCGCTAAGCGTCTTGCAATGCCTGAAATTCCTGAAGAGGTTTTCGTAGGCGGTCTGAAAGCGCTTATGGATATAGACCGAGCATGGATTCCTACAGGAGAAGGAAAATCACTTTACATCCGTCCGCTTATATTTGCTACTGAAGAAGGTTTGAAGGCCAGGGTATCCAATAAGTACATGTTCGCCATCGTAGCTGCACCGGCTACAAGTTATTACAGCGCACCGGTTTCTGTTAAGATTTCAGATTATTATTCCCGTGCGGCCAGCGGCGGCGTTGGATTTGCAAAAGCTGCCGGAAATTATGCAGCTTCTTTTTATCCTACACAGCTTGCGAACGAAGAAGGTTATGAGCAGATCATCTGGACAGACGACAGTACCCATGAGTATTTCGAAGAAAGTGGTACGATGAACGTGTTTGTAAGAATCGGTGATACTATCTATACACCTCCAACTTCTGAAAAGATCCTGGATGGGGTTACCAGAGACAGTTTTATTCAGCTGGCCAAGCACAGAGGTATAGACGTAAGGGTAGAACCTATTGCAGTAAAAGATGTTCTGGCAGCTCAGAAAGACGGAAGCCTTAAGGAAATTTGGGGTGTAGGAACCGCGGTTGTAACTACAGCTTTTAAATCTTACGGGTATCAGGGCGAGAATTTTGAACTTCCTGTACTTTCGGAAGAGGAAAGCTTTGCGCTTTCGCTGAAGAAAGCTCTTGTGGACATTCAGACCAATGCGGCTGAAGTGCAGATGGAAG
>CAYXUO010000038.1:0-17626 GCA_964468335.1 uncultured Chryseobacterium sp.
GCTGAATACACCACCCAGCAGACTTCCTATCTCACCTCCTACTGCGGCCAGCCTTGCGTAAGACTTTGCAGGGGTTACCAGATACACGGTATCAAACTCCTTATTGGGCAGGTTGTTTAACCTTAGAAATTCCTGTCCGTACGAGCCCTGAAGAGAGGCGAAACGAAAACGGTCATGACGGTCGTATTTCCGAATCCACTGCACCCAAAAGCTACAGAAACCACAATCGCCGTCGTACAATACTACATTCATTTTGAGTCGTTTGAAATTAATCCGTCGGCTAAACTTTCCCATTGGGTCCTGCTGCCGAAAATAAAACCGCTTACCGCTACTGCTGCATTTCGGACTGCCGTTATAATGTCGGCCGGCTCCATATTTATGTTTTCGTTACGGCCATTGATCTCTGCAATCAGTTCGGTGCCTTTTCGGCGCAAACCGAAAGTATTGGTAGAACGCTGATCCAGAAAGTGTGCAATTTCCTGCCCCGAGCTAATTGGCGCAGTACACGGTCTGACGCGGAAAGAGACATGATCAGAATCCTCCACAAAATCCTCAACTTTCACCCAGTCGTCACCGTCGCCACTGGCGTTGTCAGGACCAGGGACATTGATTCTAAGGAGGTCACCGAGCTCTGGTTTGCCGTCCTTACAGCTTCCATCCGGCATACAAAGGGAAAAATGCGCCAACCCTTTGGCACAGTTAAACCAGTTGTTTACATCGATCAATTTTTGTTTCACCTTTTCAAAATGCTGGATGGCGAGATCCTCGGAAGGAAAACTGAGGACCTTGGTCGTATCTAAGCAGGAGCCTTCATACTGTCTGGGAGTGTTATCGTTCATGATGAGGAGTATTGAAGTGAGATAATGTTTTTTTGATTCTACCGATGAATGTCTTCGCAGTCTGCCTTGGGGAAATCAGTAATGGAGGTCAATTTTCCTGCCAAGCGACGATTATAAAGTACTGAATGTGAGTATTAAAGAATAAAAAACCATCAGAGCAATCATACTATTTTTACGTTGATGATTGTTAGTTATGAAACTCACCGTAATGATGGTCAGTTAAAATCACCGTTTCTAGAACCCGCTTTACCAATAATAAAAAGATTGGTTCGGGACGATAAACACTTAAAAAAGGAACTAAACAAAAAAATCCGCCTCATCCTGAAGGATGAAGCGGTTAATTTTCAATAAAATTCAAGTTATGCAGGAATAGGATTCATTTCCCGGTCCCAGAAACGGTGCAGGATAATGTCACTAACGAATTCATCCAAATTACCATCCGTTACGATACCGTCTTCCGGATCTTTAAGCCCGGGAATGGCTTTTTTGAGCAACTCAATACCATTCTCATCTGCCGCAATGGGCTTGCAGTGCTTGTAGGCCTCGGCGATAAAATGAATTGCCCCAGCGTGCTCCATCAGGGTTTTCACACTGTCGCCACCGGCCACGTAAACAGCATCAAAGATTACAGAATCTGCGGTAAGCAAACTGTCGCAAACGGGATATTCATCTCCTTTCTTAGTGGTCACAAAGCCGTGTCTCGGTGCAATAATCTGTACTACTGCGCCTAATTCGCACAAAACTTTCTGTGTTTTAGTAAATGCATCATCATTAACTCCGTTGGCGGTAAGTAAAGCAATTCGTCTGGCTTTAATGTTTGTTGGCAGCTTATTGGCCATACTCACGGAAGGAGCTTCTGAAATAGGAAGTTCCACTTCAATGGAGTGATAATCCGCGGGGTCTCCATCAGCAGGTATAGCACCGGTTATAGGTTGTGGCAGCCTGGAGGGCACCAATCCCAGATGCTCGCCCACTTTTTTGGCCAGTTCCTCATTGATTTCAAGTAACATATCCACCATACGCTGACGGATCGGCACGTGCTTCACTTTACCCAGTTCAAAAGAGAAGGCGTTCTGAATATGGCGCTTTTCATGCATCGTCATACTGTTATAAAACAATTTGGGCTGACTGAAATGATCGAAGAAACTTTTACTTCTTCTGCGGATTTTTCCGGCATCAATACGTTCTTCAAAAGAAGTAAAGCCACCTTCCTTCATCATGGCCTGAAATGGACACCCCTGTGCGAGGGAATTGGGATTGTATGAAACCCTTCCTTTTGGGATCTGCATGCGGTGCATGCCGTCCCTCTGATTATTGGTAACATCAGGAATGGAACGGTTAATCGGAATTTCGTGGAAATTAGGACCACCAAGCCGCGAAAGCTGGGTATCTGTGTAAGAGAAAAGCCTGCCCTGCAGCAGTGGATCGTTAGTGAAATCAATCCCCGGAACGATGTGCCCCGGATGAAAAGCGATCTGCTCGGTTTCTGCAAAGAAATTATCAGGATTACGGTTTAAGGTCATCTTGCCAATAATTTCCACAGGTACCAGTTCCTCCGGAATCATTTTCGTGGGATCCAGCAGGTCGAATGGGAATTTATGCTCATCTTCCTGCTTAACTATTTGTACACCCAATTCCCACTCAGGATAGTGGCCATTATCAATTGCCTCCCACAAATCACGGCGGTGAAAATCCGTGTCTTTACCTGCCAGTCTCTGTGCTTCGTCCCAGGCCAGACCTAAAACGCCCTGAAGCGGTTTCCAGTGAAACTTAACAAAATGTGACTCACCTTCTTCGTTGATAAACCGGAAAGTATGGATCCCGAATCCTTCCATTGACCTTAAAGTTCGGGGGATCCCTCTGTCACTCATTTTCCAGATCACGTTATGCATGGTTTCAGGCATCAGCGAAACGAAATCCCAAAAAGTATCATGCGCCGAGGCGGCCTGTGGAATTTCATTATGAGGCTCCGGTTTTACGGCGTGCACCAGGTCCGGAAACTTCATTGCATCCTGAATAAAAAATACAGGCATATTATTACCTACCAAGTCGTAATTACCTTCCTGCGTGTAAAATTTCACTGCAAATCCACGAACGTCGCGCGGTAAGTCGGTGGATCCCCTGCTACCCTGTACGGTGGAAAATCTTACAAAAACCGGAGTCCTAACCGTGGTGTCATTCAGAAATTTAGCCTTGGTATATTTGGCCATTGATGTATAAAGCTGGAATTCGCCATGAGCTCCGGAACCGCGTGCATGAACAATTCTTTCGGGGATACGCTCGTGGTCAAAATGCGTCATCTTCTCGCGGAAGATAAAATCCTCAAGCAGTGAGGGACCGCGCTCACCGGCTTTCAGGGTATTTTGGTCGTCGTTGATCTTTACGCCATGGTCGGTGGTCATAAATTCGCCTTTATCGTCTACTGTATATTTACCCAGCTGTTCAAGTTTGGGATTTGCACCATTCTCAAATGGTTCCTGTTCGTTCACTTTCATAATGTCTGTAATTGGTGTTTTGATGGTTATACTGCATTCAGGTCTTTGGACTGATGTTTGCCTCCGGCGGCCTGCGAGTTAAGATTGGTATCTGCGATGGAAGACAGCAGACAGTCTGATTTTTTCTCCTCACCCAGTGTACGGAGAAGAAGGTCCAGTGCGGGCCTTTCATTAAGTACCTTAGCATACGCACACAAAGTGCCGTAGCTTGCGATTTCATAATGTTCCACCTTCTGAGAACTGCCTATAATTGCCGCATCGCGAACGGGTCCCTCAGCAGCACTGGCCACCGTTTCACGGCCCTCTTCAAGAATTCCCACAATCGCAGGGCATTTTTTACCTTCGGCCTTCATGTCAAGTGAAGCAAATGCTTCCTCTAACCTAACTACCTGCTGCTCGGTCTGTAAAAGGTGATCCTTGATTGCGGTCTTCAGTTTGTGGTTGGAGGCCTTCTCGTACATTTCGGGAAGGGCTTTCACTAATGCATTTTCTGCATAGTAGATGTCCTTCAGACCATCTATGAATAGATCCCGGAGCTGCATCGCATCGGCGTTCGCAGACTTATTCTCTGACTTTGTTTTTTTCTTGTCCATTGATTTAATATTTAGTTAATGTTGGTGTTAAAAGGTAATATGGAGCATCATTCGGAATTTGCAGGAGGCAATCCGGTGACCGTACAGCATCAATTATTAAACCAAACAATCGCAAAAAAAACCTGAAAGACCGTCACATAAATACAGAGTTCAACTCTGGAGCCAGGTCTGAAATCCTCCCGCGGAACAATACTTGCATAAGCAGGTAAACCACCAAAAAGTTAGGATGAAGCTACAAACAAATGTATCATTTAAGCAGTATTTGCAGCTGATGTTCAAACTAACTTATCAAAAAACGATGCTGCGCCTCCTCATGGGCGTTGCTGTTATACTGTTGTTGTGGATTATTGTCTATCACTTTCAAATTTTCAATCTTCCTAAACCTCTTATCTATCAGTACATCACCCTGGTATTAATCGTTGTTGTGCAACCACTCATCGTACTTAATACAGTATACCGCAATTATCACTCCAGCAATCAGCTTCGGGAAACACTGGATATGGAACTGACAGATGAGATGGTTAAAATTCGTAGGGAAACATTCTATACGGAGATCCAGTGGGTGCAGATCCACCGCTTCAGCGAAAAGAAAAGGTGGTTTCTTATTTACCAGAATAACCTGTCTGCAATTATCATCCCGAAAAGAAGTCTGACCGAGGACCAAATTTGCCGGCTTCGCGAAATTCTGGCACAGGCCGAAACCACCTGCGAACAAGGCAGGAAGCAAATGAGCCTGTAATGGTGTACGCGCAATTAGGAATTCGCAGGCTCTTTAATACTTGATAATTGCAGAGCGCTGTCTGATTATGTAACATGAGTTACATAATACTACGATCCGATTTAATATTATTGCCCAATGACTTTTCGCCTGAGCAGTTTCCGCCCTTTTTTCAGCATGGTACTCGTACTTATGCTGGCCTTACCCTGTTCATTGAAAGCGGAAGTAAAGGAAAGTTTAGGAATTGAATTCACACCCGGGAGCCGTGCAGACAAACAGACTTGCACTGCGTTCACTGTTACAGACAAGCAAAACTCTCAGAAGCCCAGTGCAGGTACGCAACCATATCCGTTAGCGGAAAGTGCCGGGATAGAGCAATTCTCCGGGCATAATGCCCTGGCTGAATTCTTCAGGGCACATAAAGAAAAAATACCCAGTTATCTTCTGTTCTGTAATTTCCGAATTTGATTGTAGGAGACCTTCCATACAACTTTAACAATCAAATAAAATAAACAATGCAAAAACATTATGTAGTGAGTGCAGCTTCTGTGCTCCTGTTCCGCATTTTACTGAGCGGAATATTCATCGTAGCAGGTATTTCACATATCTTCCGGCCCGAACAGTCGACTTCGAGATTAGAAAAATCAACCTTACAGCCGCTGATCCAAATTTTAGGTGACCCTCATATTCTGAATATGCTCTCGGGTATTGTCCTACTTATGGGCGGTGCATTACTCCTTACCGGATTTTATACACGATGGGCGGCGGCGGCACTGCTGCTGGTTCTTGTACCCATCACCTTTACGGTACAAATGGACAATGGGCTGATGCATGGGCCGCTTTGGAAAAACACAGCGCTGGCGGGCGGCCTGCTCTTCTTTATTATGAACCCCCTGAAGCTAAACACACCTTCAGCTATTTAAAAAAAAATTAATATGACAAAACATATGCTGGTCACCGCTATGGTGATCCTAACACTGGGTACGCAACTTTCGCAGGCCCAAAAATTACCCACTGTAAAGGAGGTGGAGAACAGTCTGAAGAATAAGGGCAAATATGCAATGATGGTGATGAACTCTAAGCATCTGAGTGCTGCACTGCTTACCGGACGACAGCTTCAGCAGCGAAGTCCGCAGATAAAATTCCAGGTGATCGCATGCGGGAGTCTTGTAAAGGAACTGGCCGAAAACGCTGAACTGAAGCAAACAGTGGCCACAGCAGCGGAAATGTCCGGACATCAGGTCGTCATCTGCGGGCTCAGCATCAAACAGTTTAACGTAAATACCGCCAACCTTCCCAAAGAAGCCGTCATAACGGACAATGCACTCCTTTACAGTTTTGGCCTTCAGGAACTGGGATATAAAATGCTGATTCTCTAGTTATGATAAAATATCTTTTATTGCTGAGTACATCACTACTATACAGCCAAAATCAACCAAAAAAATACCGACCAATGGACACAGTAACGATAAGTATTCTCCAAACCGCCGATATACACGCTTACCTGAACCCGCATGAGGAACTGTTTGTAGAAAACGGGAAAGCTGTATTTCGCAAAGCAGGTGGCCTGGCCCACTTAAAAACAGTTGTTGAAAATATAAAGAAAGAAAACCCTTCCGGAACCATTTTCCTTGATGGCGGCGACCTGATTCAGGGGAGCGGTGCCAGTGTGAAAGCCAGCGGCCGGTTTTTCCCCGAAATTGTACAGGCTATGGAGTACGACGTATTGATTCCGGGGAATTGGGAAGTGATCTATGGCAAAAAAGTAATGATGGAAGTGATGGCGGCCTACAATACGAATGTCATTGCCGCCAATATGTTCCATAAAGAAGACGGACAACCACTTTTCCCTACCCATTGGATTACAGAACGCCACGGTGTGAAGATGGCCTTTATCGCATATAATGACCCCGAAATTCCGGAAAGACAGAACCCCATGTACAGTGAAGGCATTTCTTTCACGCCGGTGAGGAGCAATCTGAAGGAACTTGTAAATAAAATGAGAAACGAACAGAAGGCCGACCTTGTTTTTGTCATTGCCCATATTGGGCTGGCGAAACAGTTGGCCCTGGCCAACAGTCCCGAGTCTGAAGGAGTAGACTTTATTCTTGGTAATGACACCCACGAACGGGTGCGGAAACCCATACAGGGAAAGTACAGCCGCGTGGTAGAACCCGGAGCATTCGGCTCCTTTCTTGGAAAATTGGATATCCGTATGGCAGGCAATAAAATGACAGACTATTCCTATGACCTACTTGAAGTTTCGCCGGAGAAGTATCCCGCCCATGTGGGAGTACAGGCTGCAATTGACCGTGTACTGCAACCCTACGACGCGGAGATGGACACCGTATTGGGTTACACCACCACGCCAATGTACCGTTATCTGGTAGTGGAAAATCCAATGGACAATCTGATTACCGATGCACTGCTTTGGAAAACAGGTGTTGATTTTGCGACCTCAAACGGATTCCGGTTCGGCGTTCCTATTCTGCCGGATGAAACAGGACGAAAAGAGATCACTAAAGGAGATCTCTGGCGTATGCTGCCTGTAGATGAATACATGAAGACCGGCACTGTAACGGGTGTCCAAATCAAAGAATGGTTGGAAAAGGAAATTGAAAATGTATTCTCCCCTCAGTACGAAAACCGTTTTGGCGGCTGGCTGGTACGCTTCTCGGGAATGACATTGAAGTTCGACAGTTCAAAACCCAACGGCAGCCGCATCCTTGAAGTCAAAATTCAGGGAAAGCCTCTGCAACTCGACCGCGAGTACAGAATGGCCTCCTGCAACCGGACCGGCGAACCTTTAGGTACCATGTGCCGGATGAAAAATGCCAGGGATGTAAAGATCGAATCATTTACACTGCATGACGCCGTGGAAGAATACCTGAAGGTGCACAAGACCGTGAGTCCTGAATTGGACGGGCGCTCCGTCGCAACCGATCTTGGCCCGCTTTCCTACTCCGAAATCAAAGAGGTAGGCTACCGGTTTAGATAGTAAGAAGTAATGAGTATAAAAATCAGAGAAGGCTGTCTCACCTACGTGAGGACAGCCTTCTCTGTTTCAATCCATTGCGCCGGGCGTATCTTCAGTATTAACTGTTTACAGTCTGCAGCACACCTGTCTTTTCCATGCATTCCCGCATCTTAAGATAGGTGCGCTCAATGTCATGGTCCAAACCGATGGAAAAACGGATCAGTCCCGGCGAAAGTCCCATTTCCTTCTGCTCATCGGCAGGGATTTCGGACGAAGTTGAAGTTCCGGACGCACAGAACAGCGTTTTATAAAAGCCCAGACTTACTGCCAGATAACCCAGATTGGCTTCCTGCATCGCTTCCATAAGTTCATTGGCTTTCTCCACTGTTTCTACATCCAGAGCGATCAATCCTCCGTAGCCAAATTCGACATTCATCATCTCAGTAAACAGGGAATGCTGCGGATGACTTTGCAGCCCCGGATATTTAACCTTCAGTCCGTCATCTTCCCACTTTTCGGCGAGGTAGTGGGCATTCTCACTGTGCTTTCTCATCCTCAAATGCAGCGTGCGGAGGTTCTTAAGAATGCTCGCCGCGCGCAGACTGTCCATGGTTGGCCCCAGCAGCATGCAGGCACCGCTGTTCACATCTTTAAGGCTGTTAATGAAATCGGCGGTACCACAAATCACCCCACCTACGGCGTCGCTGCTTCCGTTGATGAATTTGGTGAGACTGTGTAGGGTCACATCCGCTCCTAAATATTGGGGAGATACCATCAGTGGCGAAAAGGTATTGTCCACCACCAACTGTAAATTATGTTTTTTGGCAAGCTCCGAAAGGGCTGTCAGGTCTGCCACCTCCAGAAGTGGGTTGCTCACGGTTTCACAGTAAATCATACGTGTGTTCCCGGTGATGGCCGCCTCTACCGCCTCCAGGTCGGTGATATTAACAAAAGAAGTATCGATTTTCAAGCCCGGCAAAAAATTTTTCATGAAGGCATAGGTGCCGCCATAAATGGTGCGGCTGGATACAATATGATCGCCTGACTTGCAAATCTGCAACAGCACTGACGTAATCGCGCCCATTCCGGAAGCGGTTACATTTGCGCTTTCGGTACCTTCCATCTGCGCCAGAGCTTCCGAAAGATAAAGATTACTGGGCGAGGTATGCCTGGAATAAAGATAACAGCCTTCAGTCTGACCTTCGAAGGTGTCCGACATCGCTTTTGCGGTAAGGAATGTGTAAGTGGAACTGTCGGAAATGGATGGATTTACCCCACCAAATTCACCAAAAAACTGCAGGTCCTGAATCTTGTTTGCTGCACTGAATTCTTTCATATTTTTTATTTTCCATAAAATTGTGAATAATCCATTAAATAAACAACGAACGTCTTGATATTCAGAAAAAATACAGACAAACTAATGATCTCCTGGATTTATATTCTATATTTGAAAAGCAATAAGGACCAAATCCAAAATATTTTCTGATGAATCTGGACGAAAAAGACAGGCAACTCCTGAATTTACTGCAGCAAAATTCCAAAAGAACAACCAAAAGCCTGGCGGCACAACTGAACCTTTCCGTAACTGCTGTTTTTGAAAGGATTAAGAAGCTGGAAAGACAGGAGGTAATTGACAGTTATGTGGCAATGGTAAACAGGAAAAAAATCGAGCGCGATTTTTTAGTCATCTGCCATGTGAAACTCATACAGCACAGCAAGGAATACATTACTCAGTTTGAACGCGAGATCTGTAAGTTTCCGGAGGTATTGGAATGCTTTCATGTAAGCGGGGATTACGATTATATCCTCAAAATTGTTGTAAAAGACATTGCGGAATACCGCGATTTCATGGTGAGCAAGCTTACCAATCTGCAGCATATTGCAAGCACGCAAAGTGCCTTTACCATTAAAGAGGTGAAGAGCACCACAGCGGTTTCACTTGAATAACGGCTATTGGCTCCCGGTTCTGATTCACCTATCTTCACTAAGAAATCTTATTTTTGCAGCTTCTACTGTAAACAAACACTTTGAAAAAATTCTTATCGTCGCGACTGTTCATTAATGAGGATCCTGCCAAAGCGGATATGAGGCTTGCAGGTTGGCTCTTTATCCTCCTCACCCCTTTGGTTCTGTGGTTAGATTCCGATTTTTTCATGAATACTTTTTCTTTTAACGGCCGCTGGCTGGCCAACGCGCTGGCAGTAGGCTATTTCATCTGGTTGTTCTATGTTTCGGGTACTGAGCTTCGGAAGCTGATGTTTACGATGGTCATCATCTCCTACATCGGCGAACTTATCTTCTGCACCCTACTCGGGATGTATCATTACCGCACCGTGCACATTCCGCTCTATGTCCCTCTTGGACACGCGATTGTGTACGCCTCCGGTTATATTTATGCCCATGCTGCCTGGGCCACCAATAACAGAACTGCTCTTAAAAAGGTTTTCCCGGCTTTATTTGTTCTCATTTTTCTGATTCCGGTCATTATCTTCAATGATATCTTCACACTGATCTTCAGTATCTTTTTCTTCACTATTTTGCGGCGTAAACAGGGCGATCCGCTTTACTACTTTATCGCTTTATGTGTTATTTACATCGAACTGCTGGGCACCGGTCTGAACTGCTGGAAGTGGGTACCTGAAACCTTTGGAATCATCCCGGCTGCTAACCCTCCCATGGGCGCGGTCTTTTTCTATGCCGGTGGCGATGTGATTATTGCTAAACTGGTGAAAGCTTGGGAGCGCAGAAAAAACAGACCTATGGCGGAGATTGCAAATTAACTTATCTCAAAAGCGAAATTGGCAGACTGCACATTGGTAAATAACCCTATTCAGTCTACATGCTGCAATAGTTGAGCATCAGATTAGATGAATTTTATTATTTTCGTAATAAAGTTGGTCTATGGACGCAATATTCTTTGAAATCCCTTCCCTCTTCCGCGCGTGGCTTGCGAAAAACCACGATAAGGAAAAGGAACTCCTGGTAGGATTCTACAAAATAAAAAGCGGAAAGCAGTCTATGACCTGGTCCGAATCGGTGGATCAGGCGCTATGCTTTGGCTGGATAGACGGGGTTCGGAAATCTGCAGATGCTGAAAGCTATACGATCCGCTTCACACCCAGACGCCCCAACAGCATTTGGAGTGATGTTAACGTTAAAAAAGTTGAAGAACTGAGTGCTGCCGGGCTTATGAAGGAATCCGGGCTAAAGGCATACAGCAAAAAAACTGACCACCGTTCCGGCATCTATTCGCATGAAAAACCTGCACAGGAATTACCACCGGACTTTATTAAAACATTCACCGCCAATACTGTTGCCTGGGACTTCTTCAGTAAGCAACCGCCATCTTACCGCAAAGTAATCGTTCACTGGATAATGTCGGCCAAACGGGAAAAGACGCGCCACGACCGGCTGCTTAAAGTGATTGACAGCAGTATGAGACAGCAGAGGCTGCGGTGAGGTCCGGACATTAATCTGCAGAAATTCATCCTCCCAAAAATCATTTGGTAACTATTGCCTGAATTTTGATGGGTATTGTTGCTTCCAGTCTACTATACATGAACCAAATACCGCAGGATCCTTATCAGCCGAAAAAATACGTCCAGATCGAAAATCCGGACTGGGTAAAAAATGCCACTCTTTACGAACTCAACATTCGCCAGTTTTCTGCAGAAGGAAGTTTCAAAGAAGCGGAAAAACAACTGCCAAGGCTGAAGGAACTGGGCATTGATATCATTTGGCTTATGCCCATCCATCCCATTGGAGCCGTGAACAGGAAAGGAAGTCTGGGCAGTTACTATTCCGTACAGGATTTCAAAGCGGTGAATCCTGAGTTTGGAACTGAGGCGGACTTCCGAAGTCTGGTTCAGGCCGTTCATCAGCAAGACATGTATGTTATTCTGGACTGGGTAGCCAACCACAGCAGCCTGGACAATGCACTTGTTGCCGAACATCCTGAATGGTATGCCAAAGCCCGGGACGGCAAATTCCGCGCGACCCCCTGGCGCGATTACGATGATATTATCGAATTTGACTATAGCCAACCTGAACTTCGGAAATACATGACCGAAGCACTGAAATATTGGGTCAGCGAATTTGATATTGACGGTTTCCGATGCGATGTAGCGGCTTTTGTACCGCTTGATTTCTGGGAAAATGCAAGAGCAGAACTGGATGCCGTGAAACCGGTCTTTATGCTGGCCGAGGCCGAAGACCGCGACCTGCATCGCAAAGCCTTTGATGCCACCTACAACTGGACTTTGTGGAACCACCTGCATCAGATCGCCCGGGGGCGCAGCAATGCCAAAACCCTGGCCGAAGGTTATCTGGCAGAACACGTTTCCCTTTTTCCAAAGGAAGGCATCCGGCTGAATTTCATTGACAATCATGACAAGAATTCGTGGGAAGGTAATCCGGTCAGCAATTTCGGCGACGCGCTGGAGGCAGTTACCGTCTTTACGGTTTTGATGGACGGAATGCCACTGGTGTATAATCGTCAGGAGGCCGGGCTGGACCGGTCGCTGAAGTTTTTTGACCGCGACCCTATCGAATGGAAAAAGCACCGCAACGCCGCCTTGTACGCTACCCTCTTTGATTTGAAACATAAAAACCGCGCGCTCTGGAACGGCAGGTTTGGCGGCGAGATGGAACGCGTTACCAGCGACTGCATGGAGTCTATAATTTCCTTCGTTCGCGAAAAAGAGGGTGATAAAGTACTGGCGGTCTTTAATCTAAGCCCCCACAAAGTGGATGTCACCTTTGATATTGCGGCTCATGCGGGCACTTACACCGAACTTTCCAGCGGCGGGCTTATGGATGTACCCGTCAAATGGCACTTGGCATTGGAAGGTTGGGGTTATTTGGTACTGTACACGCAGCACGTGGATGAGAATAAGTGATTTGCGAAGCTAACAAGCATACAGGATGGTGGTTGGCAGAGGGTAATTTAAGGTTGACAACGGTTAGATGGCAGGCGGAATCGCAGAAGTTTTAAGGGTTTTAGAAGCAGTGAAATTAAAGGCTGCTGAAATGCCTGGGAATTTCACGGACGTCTCTGCCAAAGTGTCCCCGAAGTATTTGTCAGGCAAAGTCATTCATAAAGGGAAATTTAAAATAGGTTATAAAGTTATAAAACAGAAAGTTCGAACCGCATTCGCGTTTATGGCAGCAACATAGCGGTGGTAGCACATCCCCGTCAGCTTTTCGATTTTAGCTGATAAGTGATCAGCACCACAATTAAACCGCTCAGAATCTGGTATCCGTCAGTTCACAGAAATTAAAGAATGAATTGGAAAATAAACTGTAGATCCTGTCGGAGAATTGACAATTGACAAAGGAAGCAAGTTAGCCGCCTAAAATGGCAACCATATTCCACTTAGAACTCTTCGAATACGGCCTGAAGTTAGAACTTCCTTTCAATCACATAGTCCAGCATCAAGTGAAGCGAATGTTTTGCTTCTGAGTCCGGAAATTCGTTAAGGATTTGTTTAGCTTTAAGCTGAAAATCCTTCATCACGGCAATTGCATAGTCCAGACCTCCTGAATTCTTTACAAACTCAATAAGCTCCTTAACACGCTTCTGGTCGTTGTTATAGCGTTTAATGGTGTTAAAGTAATATTTTCGGTCAACTTCTGAAGCGTTCCTCAGCGTATGGATTAACGGCAGGGTCATCTTCTGCTCCTTTATGTCAATTCCGACAGGTTTGCCGATGAAGTTAGAGGACATATAATCAAAAAGGTCATCTTTAATCTGAAAGGCCATACCGGTATTGGTACCGAATTCCATCATCTTCCTGGCAAGATGCTCATCTGCATCATTAGAAAGGACTCCGATCTCACAGCAGGCTGCAATGAGTGTAGCTGTTTTCTGGCGGATGATTTCATAATAAACCTCCTCGGTGATGTCCAGTTTACGGGCTTTTTCCAGCTGAAGGAGCTCGCCTTCACTCATTTCGCGGATGGTTCTGGCGATAACCGACAAAAGGTCAAAATCTTTATGGTCGGTGGAAAGTAATACGGATTTGGAAAGCAGATAGTCACCTACCAGCACAGCAATCTTATTTTTCCAAAGGGCATTGATCGAAAAAAAGTTGCGGCGTTTAAAGCTTTCGTCCACCACATCATCATGTACCAGAGTTGCGGTGTGGATCAGCTCAATCATTGATGCTCCGCGAAAGGTTTTTTCATTTACCGTACCCACCAGACGTGCACAAAGAAAAACGAACATCGGCCTCATCTGCTTTCCTTTGGTAGTCACAATGAAACGGGTCACTTTGTCCAGCAGGGGAACATTGCTTTGCATGGATTCGTAAAACTTTTTCTCAAAAAGTTTCATTTCCTGCGCAATCGGTTTCTTAATTTCTTCTACAATATTGGCCAATTCTTTCCGGTTTGTGAATGACAGTTCTTTGCCGTACAGCAAATATAATTCAATTATTAGTTAAATACAGACCATCGCCGTATTTTGTACATTTGATATACTAAAAACACAGATATGAAAACAAAAATTTTAACATTAGGACTGGTTACCGCCCTGCAGTTTGCAGCCGCACAGTCCGGTGGCGGCGAATTTAAGTTCCAGAATACGGAATGTCTCACAGAGGAGGCCCGGACCTCAATTCAGAAAATGATTACCGCCAATCAGCAAAAACTAAGGCAGGAAGATAAGTTAACATCTAAATTGACCCTGGTACCACCTCCATTTATCTGGCCGGTAAAGAAAAGTTCGGGTGCTGCTTATAATGAAGTATGGAGCATATCCAATTATGTAGATCACAATTCCGCCTACCCCAACCAACTTCAGGATTATAACTGCGGTACACGAACCTATGACACGTCTTCAGGATATAATCATGCCGGAATTGATATCTTTACCTGGCCGTTTGGTTGGTATCAGATGGATCATAATGAAGCCGAAGTAATTGCAGCCGCACCGGGTGTAATCATTGCAAAGAGCAATGGGAACTACGACAGGAACTGCGCCTTCAACAGCAGTACATGGAATGCGGTTTACGTGCAGCACAGCGACGGTAGTGTGGCTTGGTACGGACACCTGAAGAACAATTCCCTTACCTCAAAAAGTATCGGTCAAGCTGTAAATGCAGGTGAATACCTGGGAGTGGTGGGCAGTTCGGGAAATTCTACAGGTCCACACCTTCATTTTGAAGTTTACAACAGCAGCAACCAATTGGTTGATCCTTACCAGGGTGCCTGTAACACCTGGCCTTCTGCCACACAGTCCTGGTGGCAGGTTCAGAAAAATTACAATAACCCAAAGATCAATTCTGTATCCAGCCACAGCGGAGAAGTTATACTGAATAACGGATGTGGAGTTCAGGAGACTACACTGTTTAAGAACCAATTCAATACGGGTGAAGGGGTATATATATACTCATTCCTGTCAGATATTGCTGCCGGTTCACCTGTGAATATCCAACTGCTGAGGCCAGACAATTCTGTAGCATACAGCCAAACCTTCAATATGCCTCAGTTCTACAGTGCTTCTTATTGGTATTGGAACTTTGTGCCTTCAACATTTAATCAAACAGGAAACTGGAAGGCGCAGATCACCGTCAGCTCCTTCACACAGATACACAATTTCAGCTATGGTGCGCTGTCCACGGCGGAACAGGCGCCGGAAGGTTCGCTTATAAAAATTGTGAATCCGGTTAGGAATCAGGAAATGCAGATTGAATACCACGGAAAATCAAACAGGGAATTTACTCTGAAAATCTACTCAATGGAAGGCAAACTGGTTAAATCTGAAAATCTTATTTTAAGAAGTGGAGTGAACAAGCTATCTTTTAACGCGCCAAAAGGAAACTATATCACTAAAATCTACTCCGACAGTTATGAGGAAAGTTTTAAGATCGTAAATTATTAAACCATCAGGGCCGGAATTACTTTCCGGCTTTTATTTTCCCGTGAGGGACGAAAAACAGACTTTGTTTCACGCTTCCCAATGGAGTGCGGAATGCTTCTGCAGAAATGTAGATACCTGTATCATTCACTTCTATTCCTTCAACCTGACCTACCGAAAAGGCAGTGCCCAAATAAAATTTCTGAGGCTCTTCTGCAAAAAAATATCCGGGTTTGGATTCATTGAAAATATTCAAAAACACTTCGGCTTTCTTAGTATAGCCAATCAGGTACAGCTGTTTGTTATAATAAGCAGCATCCGTCACGAGAAAACCGGTTTTGTAACTTGCAACTTTTTGGGCGGCCTGTCTTGCCGCAATTCCAGGGTCAAGGATATAGTGGGTAGTTGATCTGGACGCCCACTCCTTACTAAAGAAATGAATTTTCCCGTTCAGGTAGATCATTGCTTCCGCATCGAAATCGTTACTGTGAAGTCGTGACCTGAAATCGTTCTGTGCGGGATAGTAAAAGCTGATGGTCTGTATGGAATCGGCAGCTGAGCTTTTGTCGTGAGGTAATTTAAATATCTTTAAGTCTCTTCGTGTTCCCGCATTATTTCCAAAATCACCAATATAAAAATGCGTTGAATCAGTTGTTATTGCCTCCCAGTCTGTATTTTTCAGGTTGGTAGTGACCGTTTGTTCAACCTGGCCTGTATTGGGGTTCAGAGCAAAAATTTCAGATGAATTTCCACCATCATTGAGAGTGAAAAGTTTGCCGCCATGAAAAGTAATTCCGGAATTTTCCCTGAGGACATCAGCCAGGTTGGTCACCCTGTATTTACTAAGTGTAAGGAAGTTTACTTTTTGTGCCTGCAGCGACCCAAAAGTTATTATGAGGATGAAAATAAATGCCCTTATCATGAGTTTGGTTTCATTAAAAGTAATCTGATTTTAACAAAGTCAAAAAGCAGTCCGCCAAAAAGCAGCAGACTTCCCAGCAGCAGCGTCTTTATTCCCCATGAAGTATACAGGAAACCACCGGTTATGCCACCTGCAAAAAACATCCAGATTATTGTTATACGCAGCCGGATAGACCTGAGCAGTTTCCAGCGCCTAAGCTTTCCTTTGTAGAAAAACAGCTGTGCAAATTCAATCCCCATATCCGTGAAAAGTCCTGTAAGATGTGTAGTTCGTACCACCGCATTGGAAATCCGGGTAACAAGGGCATTCTGTAATCCCATAGCAAACAGGAGACTGAAAGCAATCAAATCCGGATTTTTTGCCTGCAGCACATTTCCAGAGAGTGCGATTATGGCCAAAATCACTGCCTCAGTGATGGCAGGAACAATGTAGATGAGATTTTCGCGACGGCGGGTATAGAATTCTACCAGCAAGCTGGAGAAAAAAGCACCGGCGAAGAAAAAGAAAACATAGAGTCCAGTTTGGAAAGCCTGTAAAATATTTTGCTGAAAAGCTTCATCAACAAAAAACGCAAAATGACCTGTAACATTGGTGGTAAGTTTCTTTACTGATAAAAATCCGACCACATTAACCAGCCCGGCTACGAAACCAAGCAGTGAGGCAACACCCAGATTATGCTTTTCAGTACGGGCTTTACCGCGGTGAATAAACATTACTCACTGGATTTATTGGCCAACTGTCCACAGGCGGCATCAATATCTCCACCACGGCTTCGGCGGATCAGCACAGTGATTCCCGCCTTTTCAAGCTGACGCACATAATTGTCCTCGGCCTCTTTGTTACACTGGTCGTATTTGCCATCGCCAATCGGGTTGTACTGAATCAGGTTTACTTTAGACGGCACCTGTTTACAGTAGCGGATCAGTGCTTTTATATCCTCATCTTTATCATTAATGCCTTTCCAGACGCAGTATTCGAAGGTGATTGTGTTTCCGGTTTTCTGATACCAATATTGTAGAGCGTCCATAATATCCGTAAGCGGAAATTTATCTGAGAACGGCATAATCTCATTCCGTTTCTCTTCAATGGCTGAATGGAGAGAAAGAGCTAGTTTGACCCGCAAGTCATCATCAGCAAGCATACGGATCATCTTCGGGATCCCGGAAGTAGAAACGGTAATACGCCGTGGTGACATTCCCATTCCCTCGGGTTCCGTAATCTTCT
>CAYXUO010000039.1:0-17186 GCA_964468335.1 uncultured Chryseobacterium sp.
TTCCCCCTCTCTCGTTACCTCGAATTGGGACTGCAAAAGTACAACTTATTTTTAAGTACACAAGAAAAATATTAATTATTTTTTTACCCTGTATGTTTGTACTACTTCTGCTCCACTGTTAAGTGACTGCAAAGATAGGGTAACATAAAGGCAATTTGCAAATAAATAAATACCGTTCCACCTAATTGTGGATAAATCTATTCCTTACTAATTGATAACATGTAGTTTACATTTAGTAAACTTTTATCCACATAATCAAAAAGACATAATATACGCTCAGAATCGACCGGTTCACCTGTATATATAAAGGTGTAAAAAAGAATTCCGGCTAAGGCCGGAATGCAATTAGTAGGGAAAATGTTTCGTTCTCCGAAACAGTAAGCGTCCCAAAAGCACGCCCGCAGTATCAGCAAAGACATCGTAAAGTTCCATCGACCGTCCCAATTTCATTTCATCCTGAAGAATTTCTGTAAGCAAGGCATAAATGATCATAATCTGAATGAACGTTATGAACTTCATTTTAGGAAATGCGGCCATAAAACAAAAGCCCAGAACGATAAAGGTACTAAGGTGAATAAACTTATCTATACCCTGAAAAACGAACCAATAATCGAGGTTCTGTCCACCCGGCCGCAACAGCATATAACTAAGAAATGCCCAATAAATGGGCAAAATCCTAATAAATATCTTCGAAACTTTATCCAAGTGTGGCCTGGTATTCCTCTGCTGAGATCAGTGCAGACTGGTCTGCATCCTCTTCTATCATTACTTTAATAATCCAACCTTCACCGTAAGGATCCGTATTAAGAAGTTCCGGTTGGTCTTCCAGGGCACTGTTGAATTCAGTTACCGTTCCGGAAACTGGCAGATACAGGTCTGAAACAGTTTTAACTGCCTCCACACTTCCAAAAACATCACCGGAGCTCAATTCATCATCCACAGTATCTACATCAACGAAAACAATGTCGCCAAGTTCGCCCTGTGCAAAATCTGTAATTCCAATGGTACAGGTGTTTCCTTCAATTCTAACCCATTCGTGGTCTTTGGTGTACTTTAATTCTGCTGGTGTGTTCATTTTAAAATTATTTCTTCAAAATTAATTAAAGATATTGAGAGCGGCAAGGAAAATCACATCTGCCTCCTTTACCGCTGGCGCATCCTGACCCTATATCCTGATCTTTGCCTGGGCCTTATTCATTAATTAAAATCCTCCACTGCCGTCAAAAGTAAAAGTAGCCCGGATTCCGGCGCGTACTGTGGAAAGTGGGAAAGCGGTAGAAATCTTATACTTCGTCATCATCTGATCGTAAAACAACATGAGGTTGAGATTCTGCGATGCATTATAATCTGCCGTAACCTTTATACTGAACAGGCGCTGCCCACCAGTAATCTGAGAATCATTAAGCAGGATATTGTTTATCCGGGTCCTGTTATCCCTAAGTTGGAAATCGCCGCGGATGTTAAGGTCGGTATTCAGTTTAGCTGCTCCACGCCTACGCACAGGTGGTCCTCCCAATCTGAAATCTTTAACGATGTATCCAAATCCTACTATATAATCTGTACCTGAATCTTCGGTCATGGTATTGTTTACCAATCCCAACATAAACATGCGGTCCCGGTTGTAATGTGCCCGTAACTGGATATTGTTGCGCATTGTAACATCCACACCAATCAGCGGTGCAAATCTTTCCTCATAACCTACCTGTGCAAATGTAAATGGATTAACGAAATTACCGTTCACGTCTCTTTGGGTAGGATCGTTAAAATAATCGATGCTGGACTGGATGCCTGTGGAAACCTGTGTGGCATTATAGGAATGCAGTATATCAAATTTAGCAAAATAGGAATTGATAAGCGGGAAATTACGTAAGCCGGAATAAACCAGTCTCCAATTTGGAAGCGGAAGGCCGGATTTTCTGGCGTCGCCCAATAATCCATCGGGGTTCCTGCCTTCTACCGCGGCCTGGAAAGCCGGAATTAAAACATAGGCATTTCCTAAGCCGTAACCGTCTTTAAATCCATCAGCATTTGTCACCGTATTCATTTGCTGGGAAATTGCACGTGCATTTGCAATCATGTTCCTGTAAATCTCATCACCCGCTGAAAATGAGGTATTGATCAGTAAAGCTGAATTACTGAAGGTAATGAAGTCATTGGCGAAAGCATAATCGTGGTATTGCCTGTTTAGGTTTTGCGGATCGTTGAACCCTGCCTGTGTAAAATTACGCGTATAGTTATGCAGGACATTAAAATCAATACGAAGGTCACTGACCGGCATAAGCTGAAGGTTGGCTGTAAAATTCCGGTTACGCATCTGTATATAAGGATCGGTCATATAACTGGAAGTGCTTATCCAACCATTCTCGAGCGCGACCCTCCTGATGTCTGCCTGTGAGCCCAAAAGAAAACCTGCTGTAGGTCCGCCCAAAGTTTGGCCGTAACCATACCAGTTAGGAGCCGAAAGCAGACCCGGCAAAACGGTCCCGCTATTCTCGTTATAAGTGAAATCCAACTGCCGGATAGAGGCTAAGCCATAGGCAAGACTTTGCCCTATGTTAAGTTTATTTTTGAATTTGTAATCCTTATATCTGAATCTCCTTTTTTCCCACTGAGTGGTATATACCGTATTAAGGGAATCAATTTCGCGTCTTCTTTTCTGCATGGTGGTATTGATGTCGCGGAAATATTTCATCTTACTGAACAGTTTAGGGAAATCTGCAGAAGCAGTAGCTACAACTGTATTTGTATTCTGCCCTATCGTTCCCAGACTTCCCTCCGGGCTCATGAGTAGGGCCGTGGATCTTGAGTTCCAATTGTAGGTCATACCATATCCCAGTTCGGCATCAATGAAGTCAATGAACGGCAGATATTCAAACGGCAATCTATAGTTGGCCTGGATCCTGTGGTTGTAAAGAACAGGACGACCTGCACGGAATGCATTCTGGAAGATGGACTTATTATCCATCAAATTAACGTCCAGTTCATCATTAAGCGTGCGCATTACAGAATTAACTTCAAGTCTTAAAGATTTGGTGAAGTTCCAGCCAAGGCCGTATTGCCAGCCAAAATAGAAGTTTCGGTTTTTCAGAACATCAAAGTCACTGCCTACATTTCCGTTCAGCAAGGCTTCGATATTCCGGAACTCAAGCTCATTATAATTACGGTCAATATCTGTACGGAAGGAAAGTCTGGTTGGAATGGGATTAATGTTAAATTCCTTAACCCATCTCAGATACTTCGCGGACTTTGCAGTATCACTGATCATTTTCTGGAACGGTCTCAGAACCCATGGCTTGAAATTATAATTATAATCCAGGTTTCCGCGCAGGTATTGTCTGTAATTGTTCTTAGTATATATGTCGCGGAAATAATCATCATTATACACCATAGTAAAGGAAAGGTTCTCCACATCATAAGGCCTTGGTTTACGCTGTGCATTTACCCTTTCCTTACGCATATTCACTACGCCCAGACTCCGCTGCTGAGTGTAGGTGCGGGCAACATCCTTCAACTGTTCCTTATTGGCAGCCTTACTGAATTCTACATCATTATCCAGTGGATTGTACTTGGGATCTTCTATGGTTTGGGAATAAGAATAATTAACCGGAATCTTGATCCCCGTTTTCTCCGGCAGAAATTTATCCACATTTACAGAGGCATTAACATTAAATGCCGACTGGGTGGACTGGGTTCTTTCGGCAGGTCGAGAGTCAATATTTCCAAAGCCGATAGTAGAGTAAGCCGCATTTGTATTTACGAGAGCAAAATCGCCCAGGTTGAAATTCAAACTTGCGTTTCCGGCATATCCTCCTTTATTTTCAATATCCGAAAGACGAATTTCATTTACCCAAAGGATAAGGTCTTTTCCTGTACCTCTAATCTCATTACGCACACCTACCATAATTGTGGTAATACCACCTAAAGTAGGTCGACCTTTAATAAAGATTTTCTTATACTCGTCGCCATACTGCACGTACTGATACCTGTCCATGATCTGGGCACCGGACCTGTCCCTCAGGATCTTGGCATCAACAAAATTCTGTACCTCAAGATCCACTTCATTTTCTGTTGGCCAGATGTCCAATGGAGATACTGCAGTCTTAGGCGTATATTTTAGTGAAGCTTCATATTCATAATAGTTATCCGTGGCATCGCTACCCATACGGATGAAGAACTTTGTATTTGGATCAACTGTATTCTGGAATGGATCTGCATCATTCAGGTTCTGTGCATGTACAAAAAGCTTCAGTTTTTTAAACCTTCTGAGATCCAGACTTGTATTTTTGAATACACCACGTGATTCATTGGACAGACCTTTCACCTTCATATAAAGCGAACCTTCGTTCTGACGCTGTGCACCGGCATTACCACTCAACACCTGTCGGTCAATTCCGGGAGGCAAAACATAAGGTGGCTGGTTGAGTCCGTTTTCCTCCAGGTTTACACTACCGACCTCGAAGTTGGAATTGTTTACAAGAGTAGTTCCTTCATCGGTACCACCCCCGGTTAAAGTCGGAAAAATATTTTTGGTATACTTTCTCCAGTCCGAACGGATCAGGTCGAAAGGACCCAACCTGATGGTTGAAGTCTCATCGAAGCCGGTAAGAAGAAGTCTGGCGAAACGCACATTATTTAGAACTGAAGGATCATTATCACCAGCTGTACTTACATAGTCAGCAACAGGAATTCTAACCAGATACCACTTAACGTCAGTGGTGGTTCCGTTTTCAAAAATGACAGGAACCGTCTTCACGTCAACAATATGGTTGGTCTGCCCGGCTGCAAGGCTGGCTGGATCCAGGTTTACTTCATACTGGTTGTAATATTCGCTTTGGTCCAGGTTGAAATCGCGGTTCACGTCTTCGGCATCTGGTGTTTGAGATGCGACCTCCAGTGAGTTGCTTTTAGAATTACCTTCAGGATTTCTGAAATATTTGTAGCGTTCACGAAGGGAAGATGCCATATTAGGCGGAAACTGATCATTCAGATAAAACACAAAATCATCTGCAGCGGGATCGGGAAGATTGGTAACCGGGTTTACAAATGAGGTCCCGAACAGCAGTGATTCGCCACCCGCATCAAGGCCATCCAGACCTAAATCCTGTTGTGTCCTTTCGGTACCTTCGGTTGAGAACGCGTAAAGGATTGGAGGCTGCTTTGGCTGAACACCAAGGTTGGAGTTGGAAACTGTGGCGGGTGTAGAAGGCGTAGGTAAGCCGTTCTCATACTGCATCAGTCCGTCCTTCAAAACATCCTCTGACACATTACCCAACTGCAGTAACATCTTGGGATTTGTTCCCAGATTATTTCCGTCGGCATAAGGATCCATCATCCAGAATTCTACATATTCAATATTTGAATTGATAAAGTTGGAAACGGAAATCGGACGCATCAACCCGCCCCAACGCTGCTGAGTAGTTTCAGGATTTGGGTTGGCATTATAAGGTCCGCGTTCCTGAGGATAATAAGTAATGTCGAAGGTATTGGTGAATACCTGTTCGCCGGCCACAAGATCCTTACTGTTGAAAAGTTCCTGCACACGAACGCGCCGCGAGGCATGGTTGGAAACCGCCTGAGCGTCTATACCGATTGGCGCATCGCCACCCACACCCCAGAAGCGTGGATCGATGTTATACCAGGTAAGCAAACCTCTGCCGTAGCCATTAAGCAAGGTATTGTTCTGTCCGGCTCCGGCAAAAAGCGGATCAAGCTGGTTCTTTTCGGGTTTTGAAGCCAGTGACCAGGCCGTAGGTTCTTTTAAAGAAATCCTGGATGTTGTCTGTTCAAAATCGTCAATATAGGACTGATTGTTAATGGCATTGTTCAGGCCGGGAATCAGGTAAGCACCCTCCATCTTAAAATTAAGGTTAGACGGAGCTTCGGTGTTTACCAGCGGAATCTTATCAGCAAGCCTGGTTAGGAACGGCAGCTGATTGTTGTACATCAGGTTGATGCCGGCCATGGTATTGTTCACGGCTTCCTGGCCAAAATTAACCTTTTGGGTCAGTGGTGCTTCCGAATAATTCACTACCGTACCACCGAGGATAAAGTTATCGCTGAACCTTCTTTCCAGATTAAGACCCAGGAAGCGTTTCCGCTGGGTATTGAAGGTAAGCTGGTTTTCCAGAGAGATATTGATGGCCTGACCACTTTGTTTTACCTGCTCATTAATGATGGTTACCTGTCCCAGCATATAATCCACCGTATAATCTGCGCCTTCGGTAAGTTGCACTCCGTTTGCCGTTACTTTAACAGAACCCTGAGGAACGTTTATGGCGCCCAGCGAAATCCCCTGACCCTGGGAACCTTTATATCTACCCTCCATGGTGTACCTGAGCGCCAGGTTGCTCTGCGATGCTACCTGTTTTTGCTGCGTATAAAGGTCTGTAAATACATATTGGGGATCGTTGCTGCCAAGCACGGAGGCCAGGTGGCTGCCAAAAGGCTGCACTTTTGTAAACATCACACGGCCATCGTCGGGACGTATGGTAATATTGGGAACAAAATCGAAAATCCCATCTCCCAACTGACCATTGCTGGACTGTAAATCGTTGTTTAGGTTCAGTCGGTCCCAATTCATCAGTTTCAACAGGTTAATGTCCTGAACGGGAGTATTGGGGAGATAGTTCACCTTTCCCCCGGTCTGGGTATCACGATAGTAAATATTCAGCATGAAGTTATCCGGATCTACCTGCATACTTTCCAGCGAATACATGTTCTTCATCATCAGGTCCCACATAGGTGATGTTGTTTTTACAATGGTATTCGGCTTCAGGACTTTAGTGATGATTACCGGACTTTCTTCGGAAAATTCACCTACCTTATAAACCTGGTTGGAGCCACTCACTGTATAGGAATAGGATACGGCCAGAAGCTGATTGTCATTTAGTTTCTGATTTAACGAAACATAACCCAGCTGAGGATGGTATTTGAATTCGTTTTCGGACAGCCGGCGGGCCTTACGGTTGAAGATGAAATGCTCGCCATCCTGGAAGGTTTCGGTGCCACCTGCTGCATTTGGTAAGGTCTGCCCGTTTATGGTATTGTACGTTGTGTTAATATCCCTAAGTCCCGGACCCAGACCGTTTACGGCCTGGTACAGGTTGTTTTGGGAATTATCAGGCAATCCGGAAGCCCCGTCGCCAAGGTCACGTATCCCAACGATACTTTTCTGATAAGAAAGGTTTCCGTTACCCTGATCCAGGACCCAGGCTTCAATACGGTTAATGCTGACCCGGGAGTTAATCTGAGGGTAATTAAGCAATGCCTGGTCGTAGTCATTGAGGAAATAATGCCCCAGAAAGTAGTGCTGGTTATCTTCATAATCGATCGCATTGATCTTGAAGGTGCTCATAACGCCCCCACCCTGCACAACGATGTTACGCGCCTCGCCCTGCTGTTGGGAGAAGACCACTGTTCCATAGGTCTTGCCTGCCTGAAATTCAGTCTTGATACCGAAAAGTGATTCGGATCCACGGATAAGACTTGTAGAAAGCGGCATATTCACGTTACCGAATTCTACTCTTTTTATGAACTTATCCTCACCGCCCGTTGTAGGGTCGTTAAGCCCTTTGCTCTGCAGATCTTTCCAGGTGCCTTTTGCCTGCCAGATCAGGTTCATCCTGTTTTCAAACGCGAAACCGCTTTGAGTGTCGTAGTTGGCTTTAAGCTGAAGATTTTCTCCTACTTTACCCAAAAGTCCTAATTGGATACGCTGTTCAATATCAAAAGCAAAACTGGTACGGTTTTGGGGCAAGATAAGGGGATTATCAATTTTTTGGTATAGACCACCCAGGTCAAAAGAGGCGAAACCCGAGGGAATGATTTCGATCTTGTTACCGCCGAAAATGCTTTCGAAAATTTTATTGCGTACACTCAGCGTTGGAAGTATGCCCTGGCGCCGGGCTTCGTCCACATCTTTACGGAACATAAGGCTGTATCTGTCGGACTTGTCGCGGTAATAATCGCGGGAGGCCTGCATCATCATAAAGTCCTGATATTCCTTAGGGGTCATCACAAACGGAGGCCCTGTTACAATATCGCCAATCTTGGGATACACATAGTACATTCCGGTTTTTATATCGTAAAACCCATCGTATACTGTAGGATCCGGAAGATTATATTCCTGCCTTACCGAGGCTTCATTTTCAGGAGTTTGCTGCGCTTGTAAAGAAAGGGAGAAACACAGAAAAAATACGGCGAGCAGTTTATAGAGCAAGAGGCTGTTTTTTACCAAAATATTAAATGTTTTTTAAAATTTGTTTTACCAAATCTTCTACGGAAAGGTCAGGATTCTGTTTTAGCATCCGGTCTGCAATTTTTTCACTCATCTTCTTTGGTATGCCCAAAACCTCTAATGCAGATAACGACTCGTCCTTCACTTTATTATCTACAAATGTAGAAATATTTTCTCCTGAAACGTTGAATTTTAAGACCTTATCCCGCAGGTCCACAATGATCCTTTCAGCCGTTTTTGCCCCAATTCCCTTCACTTTTTGCAGCAGCCCACTGTTGCCGCTCTGAATTCCGTTTGCAATCTCCTCCAGGCTTAGCGAGGACAGCATAATAAGTGCTGAGGCAGGTCCAACGCCGGTTACAGAAATCAGCAGGTTAAACATTTCTTTTTCTTCCTTTGTATAGAAGCCAAAAAGCAGATGTGCATCCTCACGGATTATTTGCTGGATATAGAGAAAGGTTTCGGTGCCCTGGGACATACGGTGGGAGGTCTGAAGGCTTATTCCGGTATAGTAACCAACGCCGCCCACATCCAGTACTGCATAGGTAGGTGTAAGTTCCTGTACCAAACCTTTTAAGGAGTAAATCATGTTATTAATTGAAGTATCCAAATATAGGAAAATGGCTGTAAAGAAAAAATGCAGCCGGAGAGGCTGCTTTTAGTGGATGATAATTGCCTGGAGCGCATCATTCAACGGTCAATTTCCGAAAAAAAAGCGAGAAACAAAAGACCTGCGGCTATCGTGACGGTAATAAGGCTCCCCGTAAGCGCCCAACGGTATCTTTCTAAATATTTCCTCTGTCTGATGGTTAGGTACAACACCCACAATGCATATAAAAAGTTCAGCGCACCTAAAATGATCAGCAATGTGAAAGGTATTCCCATTTCAAATCTTTTTGCGGTGCCGTACAGAATATAAATTATGAGTGTAGAAAACCTGGACGTGTCAGCGTGTTTCTTCAGTGCTGAGGCCTGCGCATGTTCCATTTAATCTCTGCCTTCTTTTATCTGTTTTAATAATAGGTAATTTTCCTCTCTTCAACAGCAATCAGATTTCCTGCACTGTCCTTTTTTTGTTTCTTAGTCCAGTTTTTCTGTCGGTCATAGGTGTACTCAAAATCAGTCACCTCAGCTCCCGAGCGGCTGCTGAATTGTGTCTCAGTACTCATATCGCCCTGCTGATTATACCTGTATTCAGTAGAACCTGCATCCAACGAAGTTCCGGACTGATATGACTTTTTAGTCAAATTCCTTCCGGAGTATTCAAATTCCTGCAGCGCAGTGATTTTCTCATTCCTTTTTGCCTGAATCTGCAGAAGCTGTTTGGCTTCATTGTAGGAATATACAAAATCCTCCCTTTTATTTATTGCACTTCCGCCATAAGACGTACGTACTGCACGGACTGTAGGGGAGCCTTTTTCCGGAAAATACTCATATAAAGAACTTAGCTTTCCAAAGTTATTATAATCTGAAACAGATATTTTACCATCAAGATACTGATATTCGCTTTTGGTGGCTTTGGCAGAATCGATCGGCTCACCCAACACTCCTACATATCTCTTTTCCGATACTAATTGGCCTTCTGAGTTATACTGCAACGCCACGCTGTTTAAATACTGTTTTACAGTGAGCTTCCTGTTTTCAAATACGTTGACTGAATTTACAGTCTGTTTACTTAATAAATAGCCTTTGTCACTATAAATGCTGGTAACTGTTTGCTGCAAAACCTGTACAGGATTTTGCGGATCGTTATTATCAGTCTTGTACGATTTTACTTCTAACGCCTTAACCCTGCCCTTCACGTTTTCCAGTTGCCAACCATTCTTCTTCAAGAATAAATTTTCAGCATTTATCTGTTGCGAAGATGCTGCAACGCCCAGAAGAAGACCCGCAGTCACTAAAACCCTGCACACCAAATTGCTTCCCATTATTTCGCCTCCCTTCTCTGCGCATCCAATACAGCAATAGTAGCAAGATTCACAATTTCGTCTACACTGGCGCGCATCTGTACAACATGCACGGGTTGCTTCAGACCCATCAGTATCGGACCTACGACCTGCGCCACCTTCATTCCGCGGATAATCTTATAGGCAATATTCGCACTTTCCAGATTTGGGAACACGAAGGTGTTGGCGGGCGTACTTCCCAGTTTGGAGAACGGATAATCTGCCAAATGGTCTGCATTCATCGCGAAATCGGGTTGAATCTCGCCGTCCACTACCATTTTCGGATACTTCTCATGCAGGATAGAAACCGCTTTGGCTACCTTTCGTGAGGTTTCAGAATAGGAAGCGAAATTCTCATAGGCCAGCATGGCTATACGTGGCTCAATGGCGAAAGATCTAACCGTCCTTTCCGACATCCTCGCAATATTTACAAGGTCTTCGGAACTTGGATTCGCCTGCACCGATGTATCCGCAAAGAAGATGGGCTTCTTACCGGACAGGATCATCATCATTGAAGCGATCTTTTCTACACCATTCTCCTTTTCAATGACCTTCAGTACGGGTCTCAGTACGGAAGTGTAGTTTTTGGAAAAGCCAACGATAAGTGCGTCGGTATCGTTATGTTTCAGCATAAGGGGACCGAAATAGTCGCGTTGCCTAACATATCTCTTCGCCTTATATTCGTTCATTCCCTTCCGCTGACGTAATTTCCAAAGGGTCTCCCTGTACTTCACGCGGTTTTCCTTCTGATCGTCATCTATTGGATCTACGATTGGCACATCGATATTAATACCGTAGTTCTCCATCTGTGCCTTGATGAATTTCTTATCTCCCAGCAGTATAGGATGGGCAATTCCTTCTTCAAATAAAATCTGCGCTGCTTTCAGTACATTATATTCCTCGGCATTACCAAGGGTAACTCTTTTCGGATTAGACCTGGCACGGGTCTGCATCATCCGGATGAGTTTTTCGTCGCGGCCCATACGGTCCACCAGACCGGTCTCGTAATCTTCAAAACTCTCAATAGGTCTTCCTGCCACACCGCTGTCCATAGCTGCTTTCGCTACTGCAATAGAAACTGTGGTGATGAGTCGGTTATCAAATGGCTTCGGTATAAAATAGGATCTGCCGAAACTTAGGTTGCGCGAGTTGTAAGCCAGCATAACGGCCTCCGGCACAGGTTCCTTGGCCAGTTCCGCAATTGCCAGAACGGCTGCTAACTTCATTGCTTCATTAATAGTTGAAGCCTGAACGTCCAATGCACCACGGAATATGTAGGGAAAGCCAAGTACATTGTTCACCTGGTTAGGATAGTCACTTCGCCCTGTAGCCATAATCACGTCGGGGCGCGTTTGCATAGCCAGGTCGTAATCTATTTCAGGAGTTGGGTTTGCCAGACCAAAAACGATTGGATTTTCAGCCATGGCATCCAACATTTCCGGCGTCATAACATCACCTTTGGAAAGTCCGATAAAGACGTCGGCACCTACAAGCGCTTCCTCCAAAGTACGCAGATCTGTATTAGCTACAAAATCGATCTTTTCCGGAGTAAGGTTTTCCCTTTCCTGATGGATCACACCTTTACTGTCGCACATGAGTATATTTTCCTTTTTCAGGCCCAGTTCCAGATACAGTTTAGTACAGGCTATAGCGGCGGCGCCGGCCCCATTTACGACCATCTTTATCTCAGCGATATCCTTTCCTGCAATCTCCAGGGCATTGATAAGTGCGGCGGCAGAAATGATTGCTGTTCCGTGCTGGTCGTCGTGCATGAGCGGAATATCCAACTCATCTTTAAGCCGCTGCTCAATATAGAATGCTTCAGGAGCTTTTATGTCTTCCAGATTAATTCCGCCGAATGTAGGCGCGATACCTTTAACAATATCAATGAATTTGTCGGGATCCTTTTCATTGATTTCAATATCAAAGACATTGATGTCTGCAAAAATCTTGAAAAGTAAACCTTTACCCTCCATCACCGGCTTGGAAGCTTCAGGACCAATATCCCCCAGACCAAGTACGGCGGTACCATTTGAAATTACAGCAACAAGATTACCTTTTCCGGTGTAATCGTAAACAGCCTGAGGATTCTTTTCAATTTCCAGGCATGGAATGGCCACTCCCGGCGAGTAGGCCAATGATAAATCGCGCGCAGAGGAGTGCGGTTTGGAAGGTATGACTTCAATCTTTCCTTTGGGTTCTGCTTTATGGTAGTCCAGGGCTGCCTGGTTAAAGTTTTTTTCGTCTCTGTTTGTTTTACTTGACATTCTGAAGATTTTAACAATATTTTAATGAAGTGGCAGGAGATATTTTTTATGATATGCCACCAGACTTTCTATAGGTTTTTGGACCACTGTGCCCACTGTAAGATTAAGTTCAGCTGCTGCCGCCCTAAGGATATCCTCATAGTAAAAGGCTATGGAGCCTATAAAGTTAATCTCGGCACTGTGTGCCTCCTCATAGGGAAGCACCTGATAATCGAGGAAGTTTTTCATTTCGTCGAAGACCATGTTCTGAAAATACGGATGTGATTTGTTTTCCACCACGAATTTGTTGAATTCAGCCAGGTACGCATTGGCACGCGGGCTGTGGTACATTTGTTTCAGGGCATCCTCGATCGTGAGCTGGTAACGCTCCACAAACTTGACATGAAGATCATTTGGAAGTTTTTTCATAAAATACCTCCGGAGCAGGTGTTTACCCATTGCGCTGCCGCTGCCTTCATCACCAATCAGGAAACCCAGCGAGGGCAATTCCCGCCGTACTGCAGTACCATCAAAGTAACATGAATTGGAGCCTGTTCCCAGAATGCAGACAATGGCAGGCTTACCATTGTAGGCTGCATAAGCGGCAGCGGTAAGATCCTCTTTCACCAGGATTTCCGCATTGCGGAAAACCTTCTGAAGTTCTTTGTCTACAACTGCGGCATTCTCGGCTACCCCGCACCCTGAACCGTAGAAAAAAACCTTCTGCATACTGTCTTTAACAGTGAGAAGGTTTTGATTTCTCTCAATTTCCGGAACAATAAGTTCGGGACTGATGATATTTGGATTAAAGCCTGTAGTTTCGGTTTTCAGGAATAGGTTTCCAAATTTATCCAACACGACCCAGTCGCATTTGGTAGAACCGCCATCAACAATAGCTATCATATTTCAAATTTTAGGAAAACGAATCGCTAAAATAGGAATAAATTTATGATGTAGCGGTATTAAGGATTCCGAACCGGCTACTTCAGCCTGCACGTTCTACGAGCCACGACTCAATTTCATCTTCAAGAAAGCTGGTCTGTAATTTAAATGAATTAATAAAATCGTCCGGAATACCCGCACCTTCGCTTGTTTCCAGTTTCCAGAGTTCTTCACTCAGAAGCTCATACTCTGAATATACCCGTTTAAAACGCGGATTGGTCTTTTCCAGGACGGCAATCCTGTCCTTTTGGCTACGGAATTTTCTGTATGGATTATTTTTTGTCATTGCAGTTCATTTTAAATTTAAAACATTTGCTAAACCGCGGCCTGAGCCCCTCCTAAAACACAGTCATTAACAAGTTGCAAATAAAGGTGTTATACATTTCATACGGTTCATTGAAAAATTAAAGTTAGAAAGAATAGGCATGCAAAAAAATAGTTTAACACAATTTTAAAACATTTAACATTATATGTAAATTTGTACTTTTCAAAGAAGATGAAGCAACTGCTGTTGAAACAAAAACAGGTATTATCGTTTATTATTGCAGGAGGAGCAAGTGCAGTTGTGGAAATTGGAAGTTTCAAGGTCTTTAGTCTGTTGCTGCCCCAGTTATTAGCCTGGGAACAGAATATTTTCGGGATTCACTACCCGCTCAGCAATATCCTTTCTACAACCTGTGGTATCTTCTTCAACTATTTCCTGAGCATTTGGTTCGTTTTTGAACGTGGAAAACATTCGCGCAAAAGGGAATTTGCCTACTTCATGTTTGTTTCCTTTTTCTCCACCATACTTAGTTTAACTGTATTTCAGATATTCTATTATTTTGTTTTCCGGGATAACCTGGATCTGGGCTTTTATACGCTGAGCCCGATTATGATCAGCAAGATTGCCGCCATAGGTCTGGTCTCTGTAATAAATTACTCGGTTAAAAAAAGGGTGATTTTCAACGGATAAAATTCCTATTTTTGGCCTTTCTCGCAAACTTATGACCCGAACCCTTAATTATATATGGCGCGGCTGGTTTATCCTGCTGGCCTTCATATTGATCATCCTTTTCTGCATTCCGGTGCTTCTGCTGTCCATCCGCGAGAAGGATTTTAAATACGCTTACGTCTTTATTTGGCTATTCTGCGTTATTGTGTTCTTTGGAATGGGATTCCGGTACGGTGTTATCAAAAAAACAAGAGAGCAGCTGGACAAAGACCGAAACTATATCTTCATTGCCAATCATACTTCCACCATTGATATCATGCTGATGACTGTGCTGCACAGAAAACATCCGGTTTGCTTCATTGGTAAGGCTGAACTGGCAAAAATTCCCATTTTCGGAATCCTGTACAAGCGTATTGCCATCCTGGTAGACAGGAAAAGTGCTAAAAGCCGGGCTGATGTTTACCGACGAGCGGCCGAGAAAATGCGCCACGGTCAGAACATCGTGATTTTTCCTGAAGGTGGAGTGGCTGAAGATCCCAGTATTCTTCTGGACGAATTTAAAGACGGAGCCTTCATCCTATCCACAAAACATGAATTCCCAATCGCAGTGTACACTTTTGCAGGATTAAGGGAAATGTTCCCCTTTGACAATGGAAAGGGACATCCCGGCAAAGTGACGGTTTACCTCAACAAGATTCTGGAGCCCACCACAGTGAACGAAATGAAAACGGCCTGCTACCGAGAAATTAAAAGCACTTTGCAGCAGCATTATTCACAGCAATAAAAAATTATATTTGTTAAAAGAAACTTCTATTATATGTCTGCAAAAAACCAACCTACCAATTACCCTGCACTTTACACCCTTATTCTGGTGTTCTTTTTCTGGGGATTCATCGCTGCCGGAAACAGCATCTTCATTCCATTCTGCAAAAATTACTTCTCTCTGGACCAGTTTCAGTCGCAGCTCATCGATTTTGCCTTTTACACCGCCTACTTTCTGGGTGCGCTGGTGCTGTTTATAGGCAGTACACTCAAGGGATTCGACATCATCGGACGCTGGGGTTTCAAGAACAGCATCGTGTATGGACTTTTGCTTTCCGCAGTGGGTGCGGCGATTATGATATTTGCGGTTAAAAGTAATGTGTATTATGGTATGCTCATCGGTCTTTTTGTGGTAGCACTTGGATTCTCAATCCAGCAAACTGCAGCTAACCCTTTTGCAATTTTACTTGGCGACCCTAAAACAGGAGCAAGCAGACAAAACCTGGCCGGCGGAATTAACTCCTTCGGAACCTCCATAGGTCCGATAATCGTAGGTTTGGCACTTTTCGGAACTACCGCCACAGTGGATGATGACCAGATTAAACACCTGGCACTGGACAAAGTAATTCTACTTTACACAGCAGTGGGCGCACTTTTCCTCATCGCGGCGGGTATTTTTTACTTCTCGAAAAAACTTCCTGCAGGAATCATTAACGAACCTATGGAGAAAGCCGGCAAAGCAAGGACGAACCTCATCATCATGACGCTGCTCGTAATCATCTGTTTTATTCCCGTTTTTGCAAGCTATAATTCGGATTCAGCCAAAAGAATTGAAGTTCTTAATACCGAAATCGCTACCCTGAACAGCAGCATCACGACCGAAACTGCCGGCACTAACCGCGAAGTCCTGGCAAATGAAATAGCGGCAAAGACCGCCGAAATGGAAACCATAAAGCACCCGCTGGAAAGAACCAGGATGATTTACCTGACGGGCGCTCTTCTGGCAGTGGTGCTTTGTCTTGTGTTTGCTAACGTAAGATCCAAATCGCAACCTGAAGGTTGGGGAGCCATGAAGTACCCTCAGCTTGTTCTGGGCATGCTCGGAATACTGGCGTATGTAGGTGTGGAGGTAGCGATAGGAAGTAACTTGGGCGAGCTTTTGAGCCTGCCCGAATTCGGTGGCCATCAGTCTTCTGATCTCGCACCTTATATATCTATGTACTGGGGAAGTTTAATGATCGGCAGATGGACCGGAGCCATAAGCGTATTCAACTTAAGCAAGCAGCAGCAAATCGCCGCAACGATTGTGGTTCCGTTGATTGCCTTTATGGTAATCATTGGCATTAACACCATAGCAGAAAAGGACATGTCTCACCTTTATTATTATGTGATCTGTGTTTTTATACAGATTGTACTGTTTCTGCTTACCAAGAATAAACCGGCGCTAACGCTTATTATATTTGGTTTTTTTGGTATCACCGCAATGGTCATTGGGTTGCTTACCACCGGAAATATTGCGATCTATGCTTTCCTGTCAGGCGGGCTTGCCTGCAGTATTATGTGGCCGTCCATTTTTGCACTGGCCATTACCGGACTTGGTAAATACACCGCGCAGGGTTCCGCATTTCTGGTGATGATGATTCTGGGTGGCGGGATTATTCCGCCGCTGCAGGGCAAATTATCCGACATTATCGGAATTCACAGTTCGTATATAATACCTGTTTTATGTTACGATTATATCACCGTTTTTGCGTACCTGGCCAAGAAGGCGCTGCAAAAACAGGGTATAGATGTTGATGATCTGGAAACTGAGCGTGCACATTAACAAAGTAAAGACATATTATAAAAAGAGGTTCTGGGCAGGTATTTTACTTGCCCAGGCTGCTTTGTTTTATCTCCTTTCACTGTCGCATGAAGCCGTTTCATTCTTTGAACGCTTCTTTGCCTGGCAGAAAAGGTATCACCAATTGATTTTTGCAGGTGCAGACTTTTCGGTAGGCGACCTGTTATATATAGCACTCATCTTATTGTTTGCGGCATTAATCTAAGGAGTTAGACGGTAGTGAATGAGGCACCGTTCTTTGATGTCTCTTCTTATTCTTTTTAATATTCTTTACTTC
>CAYXUO010000040.1:0-16918 GCA_964468335.1 uncultured Chryseobacterium sp.
GCTTGAAGATGATTTTGAAGATGATCTGGACCTCAAAGATTTCCGGGATAAGATCCGTGAGTACTTTCCTGAAGATTTCCAGAATTTCTATTCAATGGAGCACGAAATGGAAAGGCTGGATTATCCTTATGAGGCCCCTGAGAAAATTGTCTCTTTCACATTGGAGAAAAACCCCGAATTCACAGGTACTCTAAACGGTATAAAGGGCCAGTATCTTTCCTTTGATGGCGGCCGCTTTATTAATGTTCGGGCACACGAAGGTTATGTTATTGAGCTGCAAGTGAATGGAATACCGCACGAACATAAATAATGTAAGAATAATTGTGCATCCTATAATGAGAGGTGAGAGCGGTGAGCTAATTTTGCCACAAACCATCAATCACTTTGAAAAACAACAGGATACGCAAATCCCTACTCATAATCGGTATACTGGCAGGTCTCTTTCTGCTGGCAAATGTGGGCATCAACCTTTGGCTGAAAAACAAACTGCCGGATTATGTAAAAAACAATTCGGACTATAAAATTTCCTATAAGTCCCTGGATGTGGCTATAGCAACAGGAAATATTATCGCCACGGAAATATCGGTGAACAGTAAGAACCCGGCGAACCAAAATGTAATTGGCTTAACCGGCACTATGGACAGACTGGAAGTAAGCCGTCTGGGTCTTTATGATGCTCTCTTTAACAAGCGGATAAATTCTTCGGACCTGCAGATGATCAATCCTGATCTCAACGTCGTGCTGGCCAAACCTATAGACGATCGCACCGGTAAAAAACGCAACCCCTTCGTTTTCCGGAACATTCAGATTGATAACGGCAATATCAGAATGTACCGTCACACCCAACAGAAGTTTGTAGAAGTACAGGACCTGAAACTTAATGTTCAGAACCTGCAGATGACGGAGGAATCGGTAGAATCCAGACTGCCTTTCTTATTTGACAGCTATGACATAAGCGGGAAGAACTTTTATTTCCGACCGGATGACGTTTACGGACTGACCGCCGATGTCATTACCACGGAGAACGGCCTTATGAACATTAAGAACTTTAAGGTTACTCCGTTGGTAAGTGCGGCACAGGCCTTCCGGAGCAACCCGGCCCTTAGCGCACTTTTCGATTTTAAAGCCAGCGAAATGAACTTCAGGGATATACATTTGGTAAAGAACAAAATTTCGCTTTCCAATTTTTCAGTTTCGAACCCTGACCTGAAGGTTTATACTTCGGCTGCGCATCGGAAAGATAAAAAGAAGTTTAATTATGAGGTTAATCTTGAGGATATTGTCCTGAACAATGCACGGGTTGAGATTCTTAAGGCGAACGGCAGCAGGGTCTTTAATGCCAGAAATATGAACATCAACATCCATAAATTCCTGATGGACGAAAAGACCTCCAAAGGTAATATCCCCTTTTCTTATGAAAAATTTGATGTTGCGGGAAAAGATATATATTATACAAGCGGATCACATATTATTGCAGCCGGGGATGTATCCATCCGCCCGGAAAAGGCAGACCTTCGAAACATAACTGTAAAATCTGCAGGAAACTCCGGAAAAACACAGGCAAACCTCAGCATCAGTCAAATTGCGTTGGCAATTGATTACTGGGAATACAAAGACAGTAAACTGAAGCTGAACGCACAAAGTGCTTTAGTAAACGGTTTACGGGGCAGCATACTTACAGTCCCAACAAAAGGCGGAACCAAGGCTGGTTATGACTGGATTTCTTATCCCCTGACTTTGAAGAAAGTACAGGTCCGGAGCCCCGGGCTTAATGTCACCTCTGGCGGACGAAGCAGCTCATTTACAAATCTGAACCTTATGGCGCAGAACATTGTGATGGATGCTGAAACCGCCAAATTACCTGTGCCTATCAAAGCCGGAAATTACAGTTTAACTGTAAGCAGTTATTCGCGCCGTCTCAACGAATTCTATAACCTGAGCACAGGTCTGATAAAGTTAGACCCGAAGAACCTGGTTATTAACAATTTTGCTATGAAGCCTCTGGTGTCAAGACTTCAGTACATCAGAATGATTCCGATGGAAAAAGATCTCTATGACATTAAAGCACAACAGATTTCAGCCGCTGGCGACTGGGATCTGATATCAGCTAACAAGCATCTTTATGCAGATGCGGTCACTATAAACGGGGCCACCGCCAATATCTTCAGGAGCAAGGTGCCTAAGGATGATCTTTCCAGAAAACCGATGTATACCGAACTCCTGCGGAAAATAAAATTTCCGATGGTCATAAACACACTCGATATCAAAAATTCGGTACTGGTTTATGAAGAAGATACTAAAAAAAGCGAGGGACCAGGAAAACTTACCTTTGGTAATTTCAATGCTAATGTCCGTAATCTGAATTCAGGTAAAACAAAAGGAAAGTCAACAAAAATTCCGATTACCGTAAAATGCAGTTTTATGAATGCCTCGCCAATGAATGTGCGATGGAATATGGATACGGCCGCACCAAATGATGCATTCATTATTGCCGGAAATATATCGGACCTGCCGGCGGCAAGGATCAATGCGTTTATTGAGCCTTATCTGAAAGCACAGGCCACCGGAACTATCCAGGATCTGGTTTTTAACTTTAGGGGTAATGCTTCAGGTTTGAACGGCAGCTTAAATTTGAAACATCAGAATCTGCAGGTAGCACTCCTGAAAGAGACAGGAGAAAAGAAAAAACTCTTGTCAGCTGTAGTAAATGTATTTGTGAAGTCCAACTCCGGTGCATTCCCTGCATCGGTTGTGGTGGATAACGTAAAGCGTGACCCAACTAAATCGTTCTTTAACCTGTTTTGGCAGGGCATTCAGGAAGGGCTGAAGAAAACACTCATTGGCGCTAATGTAGAGAACACTGAGAAGACCGTGCGAAATACTGTAAAAGACACTAAAAAGACTGTAGAGCAAACAAAAACCTCGGTAAAAACCAAGGTTGAGAATGTAAAGGAGAAAATTAAAAAAGATGAGGAAGCGCCAGCTAAAAAAGAAGGTCTGCTAAACCGTATTTTTAAAAAAAGAGACGAAAAATAAATTAAGCATCACTTCGGTCTGCCTCAAAATTATATTCATCCTGTTCGTCAATAGGAATATCACGTATAAAACTGTCAAATTTATCCCCGGGATAATTACTGTCCGCTCCGTAGGAATCTATTATCATTCCACGGTTGCCCTCAGTATCCTGTGCTACATAAAGAACTTCATTATCATCTGGGTTACTGAAACCTTCAAAACGGTACGTTTTAAGAATTTTAAGTTCATTAGGCTGATAAACCTTCTCGGAACTGCTTAACTTCATTTCACCGGATTCATTCATTCGGAATTCCTGTGTTACTCCTTTATGCATAAGTTTGTGCATCACTTGGCTCATGGTGAGCATAGGTCTGGGGGTTTCCATAATTATTTTTTATTTGATATTGTCAAAAATACGAAACTGCCGCCGCTATATGTTATAGAATTTGACTGATATTTTAAACCCCAGCCTTCAGTGCAGCAATCTCATCACGAAGTTTGGCGGCCTTAATAAAGTCAAGGTTGCGGGCCGCAGTTTCCATAGCTTTCTGCTTGTCTCCGATCAGTTTTTCTATATCATCAGAACCGTACGCCAGACGCTCTTCAGCAACCTGTTTCATGATGGTTTTCTGAGTATACTTCTCATCAGGGAAATCCTTGGCACGTCCGACCAAAGCTTCCGATATTTTCTTGTTGATCTGAACCGGAGTGATGTTATTGGCGATGTTATACGACATTTGTTTTTCCCGGCGGTAATTTGTTTCATCAATGGCCGCCTGCATACTTTTGGTCATCTTGTCGGCATACATAATCGCCTTACCATTTATATTACGGGCTGCCCGTCCAATTGTCTGGATCATAGACCTGCGCGACCGCAACATGCCTTCTTTGTCCGCATCCAGAATGGCTACCAGAGAAACTTCCGGCAAGTCAAGACCCTCACGAAGAAGGTTTACACCAATTAAAACATCAAAGAGCCCGGTGCGCAAATCCTGCATAATCTGTATACGTTCCAGGGTTTCAACATCAGAGTGAATATAACGGCAGCGTATGCCGAACTTCGTAAAATAACGTGTAAGTTCTTCGGCCATCTTCTTGGTCAGTGTAGTCACCAGCACACGTTCATCAATCTCTGCACGCATCTGGATCTCCTCAATCAAATCATCAATCTGATTCATTGTAGGCCGGATGTCAATCACCGGATCCAAAAGGCCGGTTGGCCGTATGATCTGCTCTATAAACTGGCCACCGGTTTTCTCCAGTTCGTAGTCGGCAGGGGTAGCCGAGACGTAAATTACCTGGTTCTGCATGCCTTCAAATTCTTCAAACTTCAGCGGGCGGTTATCCATGGCCGCCGGTAACCGGAATCCATAATCAACCAGTGCTTCTTTCCGGCTTCGGTCGCCACCATACATTGCATGAACCTGCGGAATCGTTACGTGACTTTCATCAATTACCATCAGGAAATCTTTAGGGAAATAATCCAGCAGACAGAAGGGTCGTGAGCCAGGCAGCCGCCCGTCCAGATACCTGGAATAATTTTCAATCCCCGAACAGTATCCCAGTTCCTTTATCATTTCCAGGTCCAGTTCCGTCCTTTCCTGCAAACGTTTGGCTTCCAAAGGCTTTTCAATACTTTCAAAGAAATCCACCTGTTTTACAAGATCGTCCTGTATGGCTCGTACAGCGCCTACCATTGTTTCCTTACTGGTTACAAACATATTGGCCGGGTAAATATTAATTTCCTCGAAAACCGAAATGGTACTCCCTGAAACAGGGTCAAAGGATACAATTTTCTCTATCTGGTCACCAAAAAACTCAATTCTTACTGCATTGTCGGCGTATGCAGGATACACATCCACAACATCACCTTTAACCCGGAAAGTTCCGCGCTGAAACTCATTGAGCGTTCTGGAATAAAGTGCGCTTACCAGCGAGTGCAAAAGTCCGGTTCGCGTCATCTTTTCACCCATCTTGAGCGAGACAAGGGATTTGTGAAATTCCGACGGATTCCCGATACCATAAATGCAGGAAACCGAGGCAACAATCAGGACATCCCTTCTGCCGGAAAGCAAGCTTGCTGTTGCAGAAAGCCGCAGCTTTTCTACTTCCTCATTAATTGAAAGGTCCTTTTCAATATAGGTATTTGATGAAGCGATGAATGCTTCAGGCTGATAATAGTCGTAATAGGAAACGAAATATTCCACAGCGTTATCCGGGAAAAATTCCTTGAATTCCATAAACAGCTGCGCCGCCAAAGTCTTATTATGTGCCAACACTATTGTAGGACGCTGCACATTATGTACGAGGTTGGCCACTGTAAATGTCTTACCGGAACCGGTGACACCCAGTAGTGTCTGATATTTTTCGCCGGCTACCACTCCCTGTGTCAACTGTGCAATAGCAGTAGGCTGATCCCCAGAAGGTTGAAAGTCGGAGTGAAGTTTAAATTTCATAATTCAAAAATACAAAAAGATCGCGCTAGTTACCGGCAGAATAAATTTTGATACATCAGGCGCAAATCATATAAGGGAAAAAATGTCAGTAAGCGTTTTTTTGTAAAAACTTCTTTATGCGGACAACATTTATACAACTTCCTATAGCAGTTTCCTGCTTAGCAGTTTCCTGCCAAAACGGTACCAAAACCCAGACCACCACAGGGGCTGATACAGCCTTTTCACAGGACACCAAGAATCCGGAACGCAGTTCCCGTAATACGGATATTGCACCCGCCTTCAGTGGTCAAACCAGGATTACAGGTGTAAACACCGGCACAGCATACAACGTAAATGTGATTGCGGAAGGCCTTGGAAAACCCTGGGGAATCATTAATTTTCCAGGCGGACGGTTCCTGGTAACGGACAAATCCGGATTTATGAGCATCGTTTCAGCTGACGGTAAAAAAGTTACCAAAGTTTCAGGTTTTCCGAAAGTAGACAGCGATGGTCAGGGCGGACTGCTGGATGTGGTTCTTGATCCGGACTTCGGCAGTAACAGAATGATGTACTGGACCTACTCTGAACCGGTAAGTGGTGGCAACCATACCGCAGTAGCCAAAGGAAAACTTTCGGCTGATGAAAAAACAATCGAAAATGTATCGGTAATTTTCCGCGCTACACCCACTTATGATGGCGACAAGCATTTTGGCAGCCGTCTGGTTTTTGCAAAGGACGGAAACCTTTTCATCAGCACAGGAGAGCGCTCTGATAAGGAAACAAGACCACTGGCACAGGACCAACAGGCTTACTACGGTAAAATCATTAAAATCAACAAAGACGGTAAAGCCGATGCAGCCAACCCTAAAATCAGCGGATGGAAACCTGAAATTTATAGCACCGGCCACCGGAATCCTCAGGGAATAGCACTTCATCCACAAACAGGTGAACTTTGGGTAGCAGAAATGGGACCTAAAGGGGGTGACGAAGTAAACAGAATTACACCCGGAAAAAATTACGGGTGGCCCACAATTACCTATGGTGAAGAGTATAGCGGCATGAAGATAGGTGACGCCATAGGCCAAAAAGAAGGCTTGGAGCAGCCGGTCTATTTCTGGGATCCTTCGGTATCACCAAGTGGGATTGATTTCTATACAGGTACTATTCCTGAGTGGAAAAACAATATGATGGTGGGCTGCCTGAGTGGCAAGAAAATTATCCGTCTGGTTATCGAAAATAATAAAGTAACCGGAGAAGAATGGTTACTGACAGATCAAAACGAACGTTTTCGGGATGTTCTGAACGGTGCCGACGGTAATCTTTACGCAGTAACCGACAGCGGAAAGCTGTATAAAGTGTCCAAAAAATAATAAAAGGTATCTTTGCCAAAGAAAAATAAATTATGAAAAAATTAATATTAACAGTGGCAGTAGCAGCATTTGGGTTTGCAGGTGCACAAAGTGATAATGATGCATTTCGTGGTCCGGGAGACCTGCGTGCAAATTTGGGAGCCAATTTTCAGGCTGGTGGTACAGGAATCGCAGCTACGCTGGACTATGGTTTAGGTGAAAGCTTTTCTGTTGGTGCACAGGCAGGTTATCTGTTGGGCGTAGAAGAAATTCTGCTGGACGGAGATGTAAAAGCTGAGCACCGTTTTGATGCCAAAGCCAGAGTGAGTGCGCACCTTGGAGATGTGATAGGCTTACCGCAAAACTTTGATATTTATCCCGGTCTGAACTTAGGCCTTAAGAATTTTGGAGGTCATGCGGGCGTAAGATATTTCTTTGACAAAGGATTTGGTGTATTTGCTGAAACACAGTTTCCTATCGCTAAATACAATACTGAAGGAACAGGTTACAGAAGGATGAACAACCAGTTTGCATTCCTGATTGGAGCTTCTTTTGATCTGGGCAGAAGCGCTGGATCAGTTGCTGAGTAACTTAATCAATAAAAAGAAAAAAACCGGAAAAATTATTTTTCCGGTTTTTTTTATGTCCATTACCAGACAGAAGTTTTACTTTGCCTCTTCCAGTTTCACTGTAAAGTGTCGGAGTATAGCAGGTTCCCAGGTAATATTATATCCTTTTTTAATGTCTTCCCTGCGGTCAAAAACGTTTTTCAGACCAGCGGCAATATAATCCATATGATTATTGGTGTAAGTTCTGCGCGGAATTGCCAGACGCAGAAGCTCCAACTTGGGATATCTGTTCTCCCTGGTTTCTGGATCACGGTCGGCCAGCAGGGTTCCGATTTCTACGCCACGGATTCCGGCTTCCTTATAAAGTTCGAGGCCAAGGGTCTGTGCCGGGTATTCTGAACGCGGTACATTCGGCAAAAATTTAAGTGCATCTACGAAAACTGCGTGTCCGCCAATAGGCTTCTGAACTGGTATGCCGAATTCAATCAGCTTGTTTCCAAGATATTCTACCTGTGAGATGCGGCTGTGCAGATAGTCAAATTCCGTAGCTTCATCAAGACCAACTGCCAAAGCGTTCATATCGCGGCCCGCAAGGCCTCCATACGTAATGAAACCTTCGTATATAATGGTGAAGTTTGAAGCTTTCTGGAAAATCTCTTCGTTACGAAGCGCGATGAAACCACCAATGTTCACCAAACCATCTTTTTTGGAACTCATTGTCATTCCTTCCCCATAAGAGAAAATTTCCTTACATATTTCCTTAATGGTCCGGTCTGCCTGTCCGGGTTCCCGGGTTTTAATGAAATAAGCATTCTCGGCATAACGGGCGCTGTCGAAATAGATAGGAATACCATAACGGTCAGACAGGGATTTGACGTCTTTTATATTCTCCAGTGATACAGGCTGACCCCCTGAAGTGTTACATGTGATCGTAATCAGACAGAAAGGAATTTGCTCCTTTGGATAATCTTTATATATAGCTTCGAGTTTTTCAAGATCAATATTGCCTTTAAAAGGATGATCATTTTCTATGTCGAAAGCTTCATCTATAGTACAGTCTACAGCGTGTGCCTTACGGAATTCAATGTGACCTTTGGTTGTGTCGAAATGCGAGTTTCCCGGTATAACATCACCATCTTTTACAAGAACAGAGAACAGCACATTTTCCGCTGCACGTCCCTGATGAGTAGGAAGAAGATAAGGAAAGCCTGTAATTCTGTTCACAGTGTTGAAAAGTGCCTGAAAAGAACGTGATCCCGCGTAACTTTCGTCCCCAGTCATCATTGCGCCCCACTGGGAATCGCTCATCGCACCGGTACCCGAATCGGTAAGCAGGTCTATGTACACCTGTGAGGATTTAAGGTTAAAAAGGTTATAATTTGCTTCTTTTAGCCAGGCTTTTCTTTCTTCACGGGTAGACTGGCGGATTTCTTCAATCATTTTTATTCTGTACGGTTCTGCGTAAGGTAATTTCATTTATTAGATTTAAGTTGAGTTATTATTATATGGAAAAGCAGATGCTGAAGGAGCATCTCAGGTTGAATGATCAGCGGAAGAATCATTCCGGGGCCTTAAAAACAGCCTTGTCGCTGTGAAAGCCGGCCACACCACCGCTCACGGCAAATTTCATCGCTGCGGCAGCACTCATGCCTGTAACTTCCTTCACGTTTTTTTCTTCGGTAATAATCACCCAACCGGAGATGGCATAGGAGTGAGGTAAATACACCGCTACGTAATGATCCTTATCCACCGCAGTCATATCTTCCTGAGTCAGGAAGCCTATGCGCCAAACGACAGGATTATCAGAAGTCCTGACCCACACAGGGCGGGTAAATTTTTTTTTATCACCTACGAAAGAAGACATTACGTCCTTGGTAGGAGTATAAATATGTTTGATGCCGGGCGTATTTTCCAGCAGCAAATCCATGCGGTCCAGCAACAGCCGTCCCAGCAGAAATTTATTTCCTAAAAAGCCCAAAAGAGTAACGGTACAGATAATTGAAATGAATACGACTCCAGGCCATTTGGCAGATATGGCCGGATAAAGATTGTCAATGCTTGATACAATATACCAGATAAAAAAAACGGTAAGTCCAAATGGTCCCACAATCATCAAGCCCTGAAAAAAGGATTTCAGGAGCATATTTAATAACTGTTGTACCTGCTCTTTTGTCATTTTGCAAATGAATTGTAAAAATTAACCGTGAATGGTTTCTTTCTTTCCATATCCCTGGATCACCTTTGCTTCATACTCCAGCCACTGTTCCCAGCGCTGATTTACCTTTTCCTCATTTCCAAGCTGTCTGGCAAACCCAATGAAAGTAGTGTAATGTCCAGCTTCGGAAATCATGAGTTCGCGGTAAAAGACCTTCAACTCCTCATCCTGAATAATCTCTGTTAAAACCTTAAAGCGTTCACAGCTTCTGGCTTCAATCATTGCTGCAAAAAGCATCTTATCAATAATCAGGTCTTCGCGGCTGCCCTGAATAATAAATTTTGCAAGGTCATTTACATAATCGTCTTTACGCGGGCGGCCCAATTCATAGCCCCTTGCTTTTATGATCTCATGTACCTGATTGAAGTGATCCAGTTCTTCCTGAGCAATTTTAAGCAGTTCAGTAACGATTTCAGGATATTCGGGCAACAATGTAATCAACGTTATGGAGTTGGTCGCCGCTTTCTGCTCGCACCAAGCGTGATCGGTAAGAATTTCACTAAGATTTCCCTCTGCGATATTGGCCCAACGGGGATCAGTAGGGAGTTTCAGCTTAAACATGAACTTTAAAATTTTTGTAAAGTTACTATTATTCTTAATATCTGGCCAGCAACGATACTGTTTCAGAATTTCGCTAATTCATTACATCATTACCATTCTGCGCACACTACCGGTATTTCGTGGCACCCAAATTGAAAATATCAATTCAACATTAAAAAAATAAATTATGAAAACGACCAACATTATCAAAAGAAGATCTGAGAAATTATTCCTGCTTACTATTATGTTTTTCTCAAGCATCATCGCTTTTGCACAGGATGCAGCTGATGTAGACATCACCACATCTGAAACTACCACCACTACGACTACCGAAGAGTGGTTCACCAATCCTTTGTACTGGGTAGTAGGAGCGCTGGTACTGATTGTTATTATTGCACTTGTTGCAAGAGGTAACAGAACTAACGACTAAATCACTTCATATATATTGTCACGAAACCGTCTCAGTTTATTCTGAGGCGGTTTTTTTGCGAAGATAATGAAGAGTTTTCCAGCCCATAGCATCGGCCTTTTTCAATCCTTCCGCTAATAGTACGGCCAGCACAATGTTCAAAAGGTAAATCAGGATCACCAGAATCCACCACGGCATCTGCTCCTTCAGCGGCACCACAGCAAAGTAAACCAGCGAGGAACTTATGCCCTGGGCAAAATAAAAGAAGATGGCATTACGACCGATGTACGTAATAAAACTTTCCTTTCCTATTTTTAAACGGTTATAAAGAGCAAAAAGGGTGATTAGCGAAAATGAAGACCAAAGAATATAAAGTGCCCTGGGCGGAAATTTGGCTTTATTCATTTTCAGAATGTATTCTTTGCCTTCGTTCCAGTAAATTACCGCCAAAATCAGGAACATTAATCCGAAAAGTGAAAGTATCCAGGGCAATGGAATTGTTTTACCTTTCAAACGGTTCGCAAGAAGAAAGACGCCCAGGTATAGAGTTACGTAGCCCACCTGTCCGCTGGGATAATAGTGCGGTAGAAGGTTAAATAGTGCTGTCAGACCAAAGCATAAGGCGATAAACCAGTTGAGATGTTTCGGAAAGAAGCGGATGATCAGTACCCCAAAAACGGTGAGTATAAAGTACACTTTAAGATACCAGAAACTGCCCATCACTACAGGAAAAGTATCGGCATTGGTGTACTGATGCAGGTACCAGTTACCCAGATTCTGCCATTGCGGCATGGTGGAAAGGTTCTGCGGAACGTACTTGGCACCGAAAGTTGAATAAAATTCCTGCATCCAGGCAAGGCCTAAGATATTAAGACCAAACACTTTAAACAGATAGTCCAGGAAAAAGAGGAGGGTCACAAAAATCATATAGGTTATCTGAAGTTTCAGTAATCTGTACAGTGTTTTCTCCACATTTCCACCTGAAGTCAGGCCGGACAGGGCATAAAAGAGCGGGACGTCAATAAGTAGCGAGAGCACACGTACCTCTGTGGGAACGTAAAACTGCCCGGACCAGAAAACGGTGTGAATAAATATAATGGAAAGTGTAGCAAAACCCTTTGCAAAGTCAATGTAGAGGTCTCTTTTCATAGTTTCTGTTATGCCTCAAAGTTATTGTTTTTCAGCTCACAGAAAAATATACTTTTTACAGAAATAAAGGAGATTAACACCTGGTCTGGATTTCTGGCGAAAGATTACTTGCCTATCATTTTCTTTATGGAATTCAGTTTCATTAGAGCCTCAATAGGCGTTAGCGTATTGATGTCGATTTTATGCAGTTCTTCCCTGATGTTCTCCAATACCGGATCGTCCAGCTGAAAGAAAGATAACTGCAGATTTTCCTCAGTCAGTTTTTTCACCGATTCGCGACCGTCACCTGTACTTCGGCTCTGTTCCAGAGTTTTCAGGATTTCACCCGCACGGTGCACAACCTTTGCAGGCATCCCCGCTAACTTGGCTACGTGAATACCGAAGCTGTGTTCACTGCCGCCCGGCAAAAGTTTGCGCAGGAAGATAATTGTCCCTTTATTTTCCTGAATGGATACATGAAAATTCTTGATCCTCGTAAAGTTCAGGGTCATTTCGTTGAGTTCATGGTAATGCGTCGCGAAGAGGGTCCTGGCCTGTGTAGGGTGCTGATGCAGATACTCTGCAATGGCCCACGCGATTGAAACGCCGTCATAAGTAGATGTGCCTCTGCCAAGTTCATCCAATAGAATAAGACTGCGGTCTGTAATATTATTAAGGATGCTGGCAGCCTCATTCATCTCTACCATAAAAGTAGATTCCCCTGCCGAAATATTATCGGTTGCTCCAACACGCGTAAATATCCTGTCTAACAAACCTGTCTCAGCATATTTTGCAGGCACAAAACTGCCAATCTGCGCCAGCAGGCAAATTAAGGCTGTCTGTCGCAGTATCGCCGACTTACCGGCCATGTTGGGACCCGTAACCATTATGATCTGCTGCGTTTCGCGGTCCAGAAATACATCGTTCGGAATGTATTTTTCGCCAAGCGGCAAAGCACTTTCGATGATTGGGTGCCTGGCTTCGCGGATATCTATGGCATATCCTTCATTCAGGACTGGACGGGTATAACTTTCAGAAACAGCAAGTTCGGAAAATCCCACGGCCACGTCCAGCTGCGCTATAATTCCTGAGTTGCGCTGAATATCTGCCATAAAGGACATCACATGATTGCAAATGTCGCGGTAGAGCCTGTACTCCATGACCGAGATTTTCTCTTCGGCTCCCAGGATCTGGGTTTCATATTCCTTCAGTTCCTCGGTGATATAACGTTCGGCATTAACAAGCGTTTGCTTCCGGATCCAATCCGAAGGAACTTTATCCTTATGCGTGTTCCGGACTTCAATATAATAGCCGAATACATTGTTGAAATCGATTTTTAGCGAAGAAATACCCGTTCTTTCCACTTCACGGTGGCACATCTCATCCAGAAAGGACTTCCCTTTTTGCTGCAGTCCCCGCAAATAATCCAGTTCGGCGGAAACGCCGCTTCTAATTACATTTCCTTTTGACAGCATTACAGGAAGTTCCGCATTCAGGTAGGATTCTAGATATTTAATAAGTTCAGAAAGGTCCGTGAGCGGTTCAAGCCAAGCCGCAATTTCCTTATGGACTGACAGTTTTCCTCTGATTTCAGCTATGCTTTGCAGACTGTAGCGCAACGACCCCATTTCCTTTGGCGAAATTTTCTCGGCGGCTAGTTTACCCATAAGTCTTTCCAGGTCGGAAATAGATTTCAGCAGGACCTGGATATCATATTTCAGAATGTCCTGATCGTTAAAAAATTCTATCAGCGAAAGTCGGGACTGGATTTCACCTATGTTTTTCAGCGGGAGGATTATTCTCCTTCTCAGCAGTCGGCCTCCCATAGGAGTGGAGGTTTTGTCGATGATATCCAGCAAACTCCGGCCTTCTCTGTGTGCGGGCGAAACCACTTCCAGATTCCGAAGCGTAAACGGGTCCATCATCAGGTAATCTTCCTGCGGTATCTTCTGAATTCGGGTAATGTGGGTAAGCAGGTCGTGGTGTGTATCTTCAACCAAATAAGCGAAAATGGCACCTGCTGCGGTTATAGCCAGCTGCAGTTCGTTTACCCCGAAGCCGCGCAGTGAGCTTGTTTTGAAATGAGCAGTAAGTTTATCGACCGCGTAGTTATATTGAAAAGCCCAGTCCTCCAGCCGGAAAAAACGGCGGTTATTCAGTTGGGGTGGGATGTCCTTAGTACGCTGGAAAAGGATTTCGCTGGGGTCAAAGGTATTTACAATGTGGAGCAGTTTCTCCAGATTTCCCTCGGAGACCAGAAATTCACCCGTAGAAACATCAACCAGTGCGAGCCCGTACATTTCCTTTTCCTTATGAACGGCCAGCAGGAAGTTATTCTTCTTTGAATTCAGCACCTGGTCGTTAAAGGTAACTCCCGGTGTAACCAGTTCTGTAACTCCACGCTTTACAATCCCTTTTACAGATTTGGGATCCTCCAACTGATCACAGATGGCCACGCGAAGTCCCGCACGAACCAGCTTCGGCAAATAGGAATCTACGGAATGATGCGGAAAACCGGCGAGTTCAATATGACCTTCGCCATTTGCCCGCTTTGTGAGGACAATCCCAAGAATTTGCGATGCGCGAATGGCATCCTGACCAAAGGTTTCATAGAAGTCACCTACCCTGAAAAGCAGCAATGCATCGGGGTATTTAGCCTTAATGGTATTATACTGCAGCATTAAAGGGGTTTCTGTCTTCGCTTTGGCCATTGTAAATGTTAAAATTGAGGGTAAAAATACAAATATTCTCAGGAAGACTTTTACCTTATACACCTTTGCAGGCAGTTTAAAACTTACATTAGGCCTATATCCGCAGCGATAAAGTATCTTTGCAGCACAGAGAAATTATGGCAAAGAAATTAAAACTTGAAGATCTGGGCCGTGTGGACAGGGAAGCCTTCAAACAGATTACAAAGATTCCCGTTACCATAGTACTGGACAATGTGCGGAGCATGCACAATGTGGGTGCCGTTTTCCGTACCTCGGACGCATTTATTGTGGAAAGGATTGTCCTATGCGGGATCACTCCGGTACCGCCCCACCGCGAAATTCATAAAGCAGCCCTGGGTGCGACCGAAACTGTGGATTGGATTTACGTTAAAGATATTGCTGAAGCGCTGCAAAGCCTGAAAAATGAAGGCTGTACGATCGTTGGACTGGAACAGACCACGGCCAGCGTAAACATTGAAGATTTTGCAGTGCAGAATGAAAAGAAATATGCTCTCGTATTCGGCAATGAAGTAGACGGTCTTAGTGATGTGGCTCTTCCTTTTTATGATACCTTCCTGGAAATTCCTCAGCTGGGCACCAAACATTCCCTTAATGTTTCTGTCTGTGCGGGGATAGCCATCTGGCACTTCTTTAAAGACCTTAAATAAAAAACTGCAAAGCCCTGAAAGGCAGTGCAGTTCGAAATAAATCTAATAAAAAGTAAAAATGAAAGGCGACAAAGATATTACATCTCCATCATAAGTTCCAAATATTTAATTCAGTTAAGTCGAATTTTGCACAAAAAAACTGCCGGTAGTCAAATTTTATTATTTTAGCGTATGTTTATTAAAGATTATATTTCCAAAGATTATCCGGCTTTTAACTGGACCGATTCAGTAGAGGCTGCTTCGGAATTTGCCAAGGAATTTGGATATTCGCATGTTTTCATCAAAAAGAAGGGTGTGTACGCGGGCGCCCTAAGCCAGATTTTTCTGGAGGAAAGTCCGGAAGGACCACTGGGCAGTCTGGAACTTCACTTCGAAAAATTTGCTATACAGGCAGACGGAAGTATTCTGGACACTGTTAAGCTTTTTCATACCTTTAATTCAAATGTTGTACCTGTGATAGGTATTACCGAAAAATACCTGGGCTACATTTCCTGCGACGATATATTCAGTGAGTTTTCAAAATACCCGCTTTTTTCCGAACCGGGCGCTATACTAACCATACAGACCAACTCCAAGCATTATTCGTTTACAGAGATTTCACAGATTGTGGAAACAAATAATGCCAAGATTTACGGGTGTTATGTAAGCGCGATCAATGAAGATAACTTCTGGCTAACCATGAAGATCAGCAGCGAGAACCTGACCTCGATAGACGAGACTTTTGAGAGATACGGCTACAATGTTGTGCATAAACATTACAACGATGAAAAGGAGGATCTTCTGAAAGACCGTTTTGGTTTTTTTCAAAAGTTTCTTGAATTTTAATTATCTGAGCTCCTATGAAAGCTGCCATATATTCCCAGAAAAAAGACCTGGACACCTTTCTTTACCTCAGCAAGTTCATATCCGAACTCGCAGGCCGGGGTATCGAATCCGTACTTCACCGGGACACCGCACAGGACCTGCAGTTTTCGCGCGATTTTGACACCTTCAGTACGCGTGAGGAATTGCAGACTCACGGGGTAGATTTCTTTTTCAGTTTCGGTGGAGACGGAACCATTCTGAATGCACTGATTTATATTCAGGACCTGGAAATTCCGGTCATCGGCGTCAATACCGGCAGACTGGGTTTTCTGGCAAGCTTCAGCAAAGAAGACATCTTCAATAATATAGACAGTATAGTAAAGGGCGACCTGGTGCTGAGCAAACGGTCGGTCATTGAGGTCTTTACCGAAAAGAACAGCATCGCCTTCCCATACGCGCTTAACGATGTATCTATCAGCCGTAAACAGACCACGGCTATGATAACGGTAGATACTTACATTAATAATGATTTCCTGACGGTTTTCTGGGCAGACGGCCTCATCGTTTCCACACCTACCGGATCTACAGCGTATTCACTAAGTTGCGGCGGTCCTATCATTTCGCCTACCAATGATAATTTTGTACTTACTCCCATTGCGCCACATAATCTCAATGTTCGCCCAATCGTGGTGCAGGATGATGTGGAAATCCATCTGAAGGTAACCAGCCGGGTGCCTCAATATTCGCTTTCACTGGATTCGCGCCTGTACGAGCTGGATATCGAGGAAGAGGTACGTCTGAAAAAAGCGCCATTTGAACTGAACCTGCTCTTGCCCAGAGACATTAATTTCTTCGACAAGCTAAGGGAAAGGCTACTTTGGGGAAAAGACAGACGCAACTGAGGTCATTCGCAAAAAAACCTTAACTTTACAAGATATTTCAAAACGCAAATTCAATCCTTAAAAAGTAAAAATTATGAGTAGAATGTTTCCGGCAGGAGTTGCAACAGGTGAAATGGTAACAGACCTTTTTCAGTACGCTAAATAAAATAAATTTGCGCTTCCCGCTGTAAATT
>CAYXUO010000041.1:0-16560 GCA_964468335.1 uncultured Chryseobacterium sp.
GGCTGAAATGGCCCTTGGTAAAACTAAGGAAGAGCTTTTGGTTTCAGACTATAAAGGCATCACTGTTGCCGATAAATTGATAGAGCAGACAGGTGTTATTGGTGAAAAAATCGAAATCGGATCGTTCGAAACTATCGAAGGACCATTCCTGGGAGCTTATATTCATGCAGGAAACAAAATTGCGGCTATCACTTCCCTTTCAGCGAACGTGAACGGGTCTGAAGAAGCTGCTAAAGCTGTGGCGATGCAGGTTGCTGCTATGAACCCTATCGCTTTGGACGAAACTATGGTTTCACAGGACACGATTGACAAGGAGCTGGAAATCGAAAGAGATCTGCTTATAAAAGAAGGTAAGCCAGAGAACATTATAGACAATATCCTGAAAGGGAAAATGCAGAAATTCTACAAAGAAAATACACTGGTACACCAGGCATTCATTAAGGACGGAAACATGTCTGTAAGTGACTATGTAAAGTCACTGGACGAGAGCCTGAAGGTTATAGGTTTTGTGAGAGCTAGTCTTACTTAATTTTAACCTACATATAAATACAGTCTCCCTGATTTTTCAGGGAGATTTTTTTTATAAGTAATCCACATTTAATGAGTAATTTTGTCACCATTTTAACATGGATTATGAAAAAACATCTATTCGCTTTCCTTCTTTTTTTCAGTTTCTTTGGATTTGCACAATTGGACACAGACCACTGGTTTGCGCCCATGGCCGCAAAAGCCGGTAATTCCGGACTGGAAAGCTACATCTATCTTTCTACAAATGAAACGGTTCCCTTTACCGTAAACATTTACAACGACAATATACTTTATGCCACAGCCACCATCAGCAAAGGTAATCCTATGGAGGTATATATCCCCGGGAACTTTATGATGGGTACCACCCAGTCACAACTGTTCACCCCCGTCAGCAAAGGGATTTATTTACAGGGACCCAAAAAGTATTTTGCCAATTACCGCTTTTCCGTTACCAATCATGCCGAAATTATCACCTCCAAAGGTCTGGCTGGTTTGGGAACAACATTTTATGCCGCTATGGCGCCTAATACGGGAACAGGCACCTATATTAATTCCAGTATTGCTGTCATGGCTACAGAGGACAATACGACTGTGACAGTTTCAGGTTATGATCCGGCGGTTGTCTTTTCCGACGGAAGTTCCAGTGCCACCAAAACATTCACACTAAACCGTGGCCAGTCTTATATCATGGACGCTGTAAGTTCCGGAGGTCCTGCAAATCTGGATGGACTTATAGGTGCTAAAATTGTTGCCAACCATCCTGTATCTGTGACTAATGGGAACTTTAACGGCATTTATACCAATTTCAATTTTACCAATAATGACATCCTTATGGACCAGGCTGTGCCGGTGGACAGATTAGGTAAAAACTTTGTATTGGTGAAAGGGAACGCACCTCCCACATCAGGCATGGAAACAGCACTCATCGTGGCCACCGAAAATAATACGGCTATTTCAGTGAATGGTACCCCCACAGGAATTGTACTCAACGAGGGAGAATATACGATGATTGACGGTTCCAACTATGTTCTGCAGGGAAGCAACCACTATAATATGGCCATCACCTCAAACAATAATGTGTATGTATATCAATTATTGGGCGGAACTGCTTCAGGAAGCATCTACGCTGCCGGAGGCTTCAATTATATACCCCCCTTGAGCTGTTTCCTGCCCAATAAGGTAGATGAGATTGGAAACATCAACAGCGTGGGATCAACCGTGTACAGTACCAAACTGAACATCATCACACAAACAGGCGCCAACGTTACCCTGAACGGCACGCCTATTTCCGCGCTGAACGGCCCGTATCCTGTGGTCGGTAACCCGGACTGGGTGACCTATTCCATACTTAATGTTTCGGGTAACATAACGGTAAATTCAACCAAGTCTGTAACCGCAGGAATTGCTGCCGGAAGCGGCGCTGTGGGATATGGCGGATATTTTGCAGGTTTCTCCTCGGTACCGGTAATTTCGAAGACGGGCGACTGCTACGCCGGCATCCTTCTCCAGGTAGATAACTCCTATGATGCCTATCAGTGGTACCTAAACGGAGTAGCAATTCCAGGAGCTACTGCATTTTCCATAAATCCTGATCTTTACGGATCGGGCACCTATACGGTTCTCATTACTAAAAACCTTTGCGAGAGTAAGCTTACAGATCCTTATTCATATACTGCCTGCCCTCCCATCACCACCAGCACGCAAAATATAGGATCCTGTAACACCCTGACAGTTACACCTGCTTTTACGACTTCCGGACAGCCTATCAACCCTTCACTTACACAAATAATTGCGGCACCGGTATCGGGAACTGCAACCGTAAACAGCGCAACTGGAGTAATCACTTACACGCCTGCCGCAGGACTTACGGCGGATACTCAGGTTCAGTTTGTATATTATATCCAGGGAACAGGCGCTACTGCGGACTTCGAATATTTCCGCGTCATCATCAATATCGATGTTCTGCAAACCACAAACGCATCCATAGTTTCCTGTGCAGCTGCAAACGGAAACGGAACTTTTGACCTTACTTCTGTAAGTCTTAGTCCGGATGCGGGAACTACAGCACAGTATTTCACCAATTCCAATCTAACCGGACCGATAGCGAATCCTGCTATTTATTCCGGACCTGCAGGAATAGTGTATGCACAGGTCACCTCAGCATTTGGATGCGTTGCTACGGCTCAGATTCAGCTTACTGTGATAGCTGCACCCAGTATTAACACCGCTGCATACAATTCCACCCTTTGCGATAATGACCTGGACGGGGCCGTAAATGTTAATTTTGCAGATGTTTCAGCTCTGATTGTCCCCAATGCGGGACAGTTTAACATCCGTTACTATCTGAACCAGGCAGATGCCACCGCTGGAAATGCAAACACACTTGGTAATAACTGGACATTTTCTGCACCTACCACAGTATTTGTAAGGGTAGATGCCTTAACAGGGAACTGCCCACCGGCTATGGAACAGTTATACTTCACCATTGGTCCGAAAGTACCGTTACTTACAACAGACTATACTTCCACGCTTTGCGACCCCGACGGAAACGGATCTGAACAGGCCAATCTTACAAATTACAGGAACTTTTTCACAATTGATCCGGCGGCAACCTTTACATTTCACAATACGCTGGCTGACGCGAATGCGGGGATCAACCCAATTAATACCAATCAGACTGTTACAGGAACGGGAACCTACTATATAAGAATTCAGCATCCCGGGTTTTGTCCTCAGGCAGCACAGCTAACGCTGGTTCTGCAGTCCCTGAATGTTTCACCAGCCACGCTTTCTTCCTGCGCAAATGCAGCGGGGAATGCAACATTTAACCTTACAACTGCCAGTGTAACAACCACACCGGGTGTAAATCTAGCCTATTTTTCAGACCCGGCGCTTACTGTACCTATCCCTGATCCGGCAAACCATACGGCCGCTGCTTCCAACGTATATGTTCAGGTTTCAACTGCAAACAACTGTTCTGCAGTGGCCGTGGTTACTCTGAATGTTATTCCCCTGCCTAATATTAACACAGGAGTCTTCAACGGAGCTTTGTGTGATGATAATTTTGACGGAACAGTTCAGGTCAATTTTGCAGCTGTTACGCCACAGATTGTTACTAATTCCGGATCATTCAATGTGCGTTATTACCTTGTTCAGGCAGATGCCACTGCAGGCAATAATAACAACCTGCCGGCAAACTGGAGTTACACGACCACTACCACAGTTTATGTTCGCGTGGACAGCAATACGGGCAACTGTACACCAGCCTTCGGGCAGCTGGTCTTCAGCGTCGGAAATAAGATCGTCCTTATTGCGGGCACCAATACAGCGGAAGTTTGCGACAATGACCTGAATGGTTCTGAGCAGGTAAATCTAAATTCCTTCAATAATTTATTTACCGTAAATCCGGGTGTGACTGCCTCATTTCACAATTCGCTGGCCGATGCTCAGAATGATACAAATGCAATTCCTGCCACACAACTTATTACCGGAACACAGACTTTTTTCGTACGTTTTGAAAGCAACAATGCCTGTCCCAATACAGCAGAGCTAACGCTGACAATAAAATCTCCAAAAAAATCAGATATCCTGAAAGATATCACCATCTGTCCCGGCGCTACAACTCTTTTGGATGCTGGTCCGGGTTTTACCGCATACCTCTGGAGTAATGGTGCTACCACACAGGCCCTCAGTGCAACTGTAGGTAATTACTATGTGGACCTTAGTTTCAACGGTTGCACCTACAGACAGTATGTAAGCGTTCTCGCGGCCCAGGAACCTGTTATAACCAGTATTGAGGTGAAGGGGGATGTGGTGACCATTAATGTTTCCGGCGGAACACCACCATATCAGTATTCACTTGACGGTATGAACTGGCAGTCATCTCCTGTTTTCATGGGTGTTGCCAAAGGCACGCACACTGCTTATGTGCTTGCTGCAGAAAAATGCAGACCGGTAACCAGGGAGTTTCTGGTGCTGGACCTTATAAACGCCATTACGCCAAACGGAGACGGAATTAACGATGTGCTGGATTATAATGACCTTCGGAATAAAGAGAATGTTTCTATAGCAGTATACGATAGATATGGTGCAGTTGTATACCAGTCTAAGAGCAAAAACTATATCTGGGACGGTCGCGTGGGCGGACGGGTAATCAGTAGTGGAACATACTGGTACACCATCAAATGGACGGACCCGGAATCGAAAGAAAATATGGAATATAGTGGCTGGTTATTGCTGAAAAACCGTGACTGATCCTTTTGAGATAAAAATTATATTACTTAATCCAAATTTTATTATAAATTTGTTAAATTGAAATAAAATTCCAGAAATATGAAAAAACATTTACTTATTTTGGTGCTTATGCTTGTCACTGCCTCCAGCCTTTGGGCACAGAGGGATACCGAGCACTGGTTTGCACCTATGAGGGACCGTGCCAGTTCTACTACTTCAGTACAAACACTTTTCCTTTCTACTGATTCTCTAACGCCTTTTCCTGTAAACATTTATAACAATAATGCAGTAATTGGAACCGTGACGATCAGCAAAGGAAACCCGGGAACCTTCATCGTACCAAGGACCGCTATCATAGCTACTACTGATGCCGAATGTATGACCACCTCAACTAAGGGGCTGTATCTGCAGGGCACCAGTCCCTTTTATGCCAGTCTCCGTATGTATATTTCATCACACGGGGAATTTATTGCATCTAAAGGAAAAGCCGGTATTGGCACGCAGTTCCGTGCTGTTGTTACGCCGAACAACTATGTTACCTCCATAACGAATTTTGTGACCAGCGTTTTGGCTACGGTAGATAATACCACAATTACCATAAACGGCTATCAGCCTGCTGTGCAGTTTGCCGGCGGTGCTACCGGTGCCACACTGCCCAGCATTAATGTAACACTTAATAAAGGTCAGTCTTATATTGTAGAAGGTCCGGGAAATATTGCCGGTAACGCGAATGCCTTTTCAGGAGCACTGATTACATCAGATAAACCTATTTCAGTAATGAACGGTAATATGAACGGTAATTATGCCCTGGGGTCCTTTGGAGGATCCGATATTATTATGGACCAGTCGGTGCCCATTGAACGACTGGGCAAAACTTTTGTAATTATTAAGGGTAATGCCAACATCGGCACCAATATGGAAGGTGCCCTGGTTACCGCCACAGAAGACCAGACAGACATTTTCATTAACGGCTCGCCTACTGCCGCTGCTACGATTAACGCAGGGCAGACATTCCGTATTATGGATACCAATTTCATTGATCAGGGAAGCGGCCACTACAATCTCTACATTTCCACTACAAAAAATGTATATGTGTATCAGCTTATCGGAGGCCGCCCTACCGACAACGCGACTGAAGGCTGGAATTATATACCGCCATTAAGCTGTTATCTGCCTAGAAAAATCGATGAAATCGGATTGGTTAACTATATAACACCTACCAATAACAGCACAAACCTCAGCAACTGGCTCCTGAAGCTTAATATACTGACTGAGGCCGGAGCTGCCGTAACCATCAACGGTACTCCACCACCCGCAGGATCAGGTCCCTTTACGGTAACAGGAACCACAAACTGGGTTACCTATTCCGTTCCCAATCCTATCGGAAACATCACTATTAACTCTAATAAAGCGGTTACAGCTGGTGTGACCGGCGGTTATTCTACTGCAGGTTTCGGCGGTTATTTTGCAGGATTTTCTTCGGTGCCCGCTATTGTAAAAGAAACCGGCGAATGTATCCCAGGAATTATACTGGCAGTAGATGATATCTATACGACTTATCAGTGGTTCCTGAACGGAACTCCGATTTCAGGCGCAAATACCTACACGTACACCCCAACAGTGCCGGGAGTATATACCTGTACGGTGAGCATCCCGGGCTGTGCCCCGGTAACCACTCCTCCTTATGAAGTATTCCCCTGTCCTACCAATACCACACAAACTGTAAATGTATGTGGCGGAAGGCAGTTTACTGTAGCATTCTCAAATTCTACTCAGCCACTGGACTTAAGTTCTATTACTATAACAACACAGCCGGCTCACGGTACTGTAACAGTAAATAACCTTACAGGTACCATTAACTATGTTCCTGCTGTAGGATACTTAGGACCGGATACTTTTACTTACGAATTCCAAAGTACGGTACCAACCTTCTTCGACAGCGAGATAGTAACTGTTAACATCAATGTGGTGCTTTTGGAAACCGATGATGACACACTTACTGCCTGTCCTTATAACGGTGTTGCTACGTACGACCTGACAACCGCAGATGTTTCGGATTACCCGCTGGCAACATTTAATTATTACCCAACGCTCACGGACGCGCAGAACGGCACCAATGAAATCCTGACTCCAGCAGCCTACGTTTCCGCAGCCGGCAGTGTTTTCGTGAAGGTTACTACGCCTGAGGGATGTATGGATTATTCTAAAATCACACTTTTATTTTATGCACAGCCGCAGGTAAACGATGCAGTGATGGAATCATGCTTTATTCCATTAGCACCAACCACAGCTATTTTTGACCTTACCACAGCAAACGTTGGAGGTGGACTTGGGGCAGTGAAGAATTATTTCCCATCTCTCGCAGATGCCGAAAACAATACCAATGAAATACAAAATCCTTTCGTACATACTTCTACCAACAATACGGTATATGTCAGGGTATATAATAACAACGGTTGCTACAGCATCGCAAAGATTACCTTAACAGTAATTCCACCTACTTACTCAACAATACTGAAGGACAAAGAGATCTGCATTGAAGACAGAACTACCCTTGATGCGGGACCTGGTTTCGACGCTTACGAATGGAGCACCGGAGCCACTACCCAGAGTATTTCAAACGTTGCAGTTGGCGAATACTGGGTGATTCTGACCAAGAACGGATGTGAAACTATACAAACTGTACGTGTAACAAAGGTTCCGGAGGTTGTAATTACAAACATTGACATTACCAACAACACTGTTACATTGGCAGTAAAAGGTGGAGAGCAGCCTTATCAGTACTCCATAGACGGACTCAACTGGCAGGACTCCAACGTGTTTACCGAAGTACCAAGAGGCCAGAATATCTTCTTTGTAAAGGATTCCTTTAACTGCGAGCCGGTAACTGTGGAAATTACTGTGCCTAACCTTATCAACGTGATTACACCAAATGGTGACGGCATTAATGATTACATTGATTACTCTGCACTGAGGTACAAACAGAATCTTACCTTCTCTGTTTATGACAGATATGGAAACAGGGTTCATTTGGCCGATAAAAACAATTTCTACCAGTGGGACGGAAGATTTGCAAGTAAAAAGGTGATTACCGGAACTTACTGGTACCATATTACATGGAACGAACCGGACGGAACACAGGCTCCGGTCATGTATAAAGGTTGGATTCTGGTTAAAAACAGAGAATAGATTTTATTCATATATTTTACTTAAAACACGGCAATCCTGCCGTGTTTTTTCATTGTATATTGGATAACCGGCGGAAAACTCATTTAAAATTTCTAAATTTGTAAATATTTAAATCCAGTAAAAATGAAAAAACAACTACTCCTTTTCTTTCTTCTGGTACTTTCATTAGGGAACCTTCGTGCACAGTTTGACACTGATCACTATATTGCACCCTATTTTGCAAGTACCACAGGCTATACACATGGCCTGTATTTCTCCACCAAATCGACTACGCCCTTTAACGTTGAAATTTTCAACAACGGCACTGTGGTCCACACGATTACAGGTTTGAGTAAGAATAACCCTCAGGTTTGGATTATGACTACTGCTCAGGCTCAGCAATATGTTTTTGCAAGTGCTGATGCTGATGCCTTAACCGTTACCAACCGGGGACTGTCTACCAAAGCAGTAGGCACAGCCAATGATATGCGTTATTTTGTTTCGCTGAGACTGAGACAGTCGGCTCACGGGGAATTCCTGACCTCTAAAGGTAAGGCAGGTCTCGGACTGCATTTTTATGCAGCACCGGCTCCTCTAACCGCAAGTTCTTCGTCTATGAACTTTACGGCTGGTGTGCTGGCCACAGAAAATAATACAACTGTAACAGTCAGCGGCTATAACGCCGGGATCAGATTTGTAAACGGACCTGCTACAAATACTCCTCCCTCCTACACATTCACATTAAACAAAGGTCAGTCTGTTCTCCTTGCAGGCGAAGCCAACTTCGCTGCAAACCAAACAGGATTTATCGGTGCCAAAATCACGGCAGACAAACCCATCTCCGTGACTAACGGAAATGCAAACGGAATGTTTGGAACAGCCAATACCTCCTCCGGCTCCGACCTTATTCTGGACCAGAGTGTACCTGTAGACAGGTTGGGTAACACCTTTGCAATGGTAAGGAGCTTAACTTACCTTGCCGATGCCTCTAACGTTGAGGGTGGTCTTGTTGTAGCCAAGGAAGACAATACCCAGATATTCCTGAATGGTTCTGCTACTGCAGCGGCAACTATCAATGAAGGTCAATACTACAGAATCCTGAGCAACAATTACATAAATCAGGGTAACAATCACTATAATATGTATATCAGTACTTCAAAGCCGGTCTATCTTTATCAGCTTTTGGGTACAGGAACCTCTGCTGCAGGCACCAACACAGCCGGATATAACTACATACCGCCATTGAGCTGCTATATGCCGCGTGAGGTTGATGAAATTGGATTCATCAATCAGATGCCCAGCCATACAGGTACCATAAACATGAAACTTAACATCCTTACCGAATCAGGTGCCACTGTAACGGTAAACGGTGTAACTCCTACACCGGTACAGGGACCCTATCCAGTTACTGGAAATCCAAACTGGGTATCATATGACGTGCCCAATGTAACCGGAAATCTTACAATCGTATCCAATAAAGCACTTACCGCGGGAATCAACGGTGGATACTCTACAGCAGGTTATGGGGGTTATTTTGCTGGATTCTCCTCCGTACCGGCTATTGTGAAGCAAACCGGTGAATGTATACCGGGCCTCATTTTAGCGGTAGATAATATTTATGAAACTTACCAGTGGTTTTTGAACGGAAGTCCGATTTCGGGCGCAAACACTTATCAGTATTCGCCTACTGTTCCCGGCGTATATACCTGTACGGTGAGTATTGCCGGCTGTGCACCTGTAACAACTCCGGAATATGAAGTATTCCCATGTCCGGTAAACACCACTCTGGATGTTAATGTGTGCGGTGGAAGAACTTTTGATGTGGAATTCAGCAGTTCCACCCAGACTGTGGATCTAAATTCCATTGTGATCACCACGCAGCCAGCTAACGGTACTGTGGCAGTGGATAATCTGAACGGAATCATCACTTATACTCCTAACGCCGGATATCTGGGACCGGATACTTTTACTTATGCATTCCAAAGTACAGTTCCTGTATTCTTTGACAGTGAATCCGTAACTGTAAATATCAATGTAGTATTGCTGGAAACTGACGATGATGCTCTTATCGCCTGTCCGTTTAATGGTGTGGCAACATACGACCTTACAACTACGGATGTTACCAACTATCCGGGAGCTATATTTAATTACTATCCAACACTCACAGATGCCCAGAACGGAACTAATGAAATACTGACGCCGGCAGCTTATGTTTCTGCAGCAGGAAATGTTTTTGTTAAAGTTACAACACCTGAAGGTTGTGTTGATTATGCAACAATCACACTTTCTTTCTATGATCAGCCGGCGATTAATGACGCTGTTATGGAATCCTGCTTTATTGCAACCTCGCCGGTTACAGGAGAATTTGACCTTACTACTGCAAATGTAGGCGGAGGAATAGGTGCTACCAAGGACTACTTCCCTTCCTTAACAGATGCCCTGAACAACACCAACCAGATTCAGAACCCTGCCGTTTATCCAAGTTCAAGCACTGTGGTATACGTAAGAGTTTATACCCCTAACGGATGTTATGGCATCGCTAAAATTACTCTTAATGTAATTCTGCCAAACTATTCTTCAGTTCTTCAGGATAAAGTGATCTGTATTGAAGACCGTACTACACTGGATGCAGGTCCTGGTTTTGAAGCCTATGAGTGGAGTACCGGCGCAACTACACAGACCATTACCAACGTGGCTGTAGGAGAATATTGGGTGCTGCTTACTACTGACGGATGTAAAACCATGCAAACCGTAAGGGTAAATAAAGCACCGGAAGTAATCATCAACAACATAGATATCACTAATAATACCGTTACACTTACAGTGACGGGGGGTCAGTTGCCGTATCAATATTCTGCTGACGGAATAAACTGGCAGGACTCCAATATCTTTACGGAAGTGCCCAGAGGTCAGAATACATTCTATGTTAAAGATGCACTGGATTGTGTGCCCGTTACCGTGGAGATTACTGTTCCTAACCTGCTGAATGTAATTACTCCAAATTCCGACGGCATTAATGACTATGTGGATTATTCAGCACTCCGGTACAAGAAAAACCTTACCTTCTCCGTATATGACAGATATGGAATCAAGGTTCATGAGGCCAATAAAAACAACGACTACCGCTGGGACGGACGTGTGGCTGATAAGAAAGTGAGTACGGGAACCTACTGGTACCACATTTCCTGGACAGAACCGGATGCGACCAACGCTCCAGTAACCTATAAGGGATGGATTCTTGTGAAGAACAGAGAATAACATTAATGTTATATTTATTAGAACACGGCAAATCTGCCGTGTTTTTTTTGCTTAAAACATTGATAATGTTTTATATAATTTATAAATTTGTAAGACATCCATAGTTTCTATGAAAAAAACCCTGTTCATATTCTTTGTATCATTGATGTTTTCCAATTCCATGGCGCAACTGGACAGGGAGCATTGGTTTGCACCGATGGTCGACAGGACTGGTAACCCGAACCCATTTCAAAAACTGTATTTATCCACCAACAGGACAATTCCGTTTCCGGTTAACATCTACAATAATAACATCCTGATTGGAACGGTGACAATAAGCAAAGGCAACCCGCAGAAATTTGATATAGCCAGAAATTTAATCATTACAACTCTGCAGTCCGACCTGTTTACTCCTATAACCAAAGGACTACATGTATCCGCAGAGTTTCCCTTTTATGCCAACCTTCGGTTTTCAGTATACAATCATGCAGAGATTGTGACCTCCAAGGGCATTTCGTCTACAGGAACCACTTTCTATACTGCAACCGCCCCCATCACGGTTCAGAATCCCATCCTTAACTTTATGACCAGCATACTGGCCACCCAGGATAATACTACTGTTACTGTGTCGGGATATGCGCCGGCAGTTCAGTTTTCGAACGGCACCACCGGAGCCGGAAATCCAACGATGACTTTCGTACTGAATAAGGGTCAATCATACATCATTGAAGGAAAAGGTGACATTTCCGCAAATTCCGTCAGTTTCATCGGCAGCAAGATTGTCGCATCCAAACCAGTAAATGTTACAAACGGAAACTTTAACGGGCAGTATGCGGGAGCGCATCCGCTGAGTTCAGACATACTGATGGACCAATCCGTTCCTGCCAACCGGCTCGGAAATAATTTTGCACTTGTAAAAGGTAACGGAAGCATAGGTTCTAATATGGAAGGTGCACTGATAGTGGCCATTCAGAACAATACACAGGTATTCCTTAATAACGAAACCGTTGCTGCAGCCGTACTTAATGAAGGCGATCACTATGTAGTACCCGATACAAAATATGTCCTTCAGGGAAACAATCATTACAATCTTTATATCACGACCACACAAAATGCTTATGTATACCAGCTGCTTTCTGGAATTGACAATGGCGGAAATACAGTAGCTACCGGCGGTTTCAATTTCATACCGGCTTTAAACTGCTACCTGCCCAAGCAGATTGACGAACTTGGATTCATAGATGAAAATGAGGTTTTTTCCAACGCCAATCCCACCGGCATCCTGAATGTTCCCACCAAACTCAATCTTATAACGGAAACAGGCGCCAATGTGCTGGTTAACGGCCTAACGCCGCCCGCCGGAACCGGACCCTTTCCGATGACGGGTACTCCAAACTGGGTTACTTACGGGCTTCCGAATGTTACCGGAAACATTACTGTAAATTCCAATAAAGCAATAACAGCAGGGATCAATGCGGGAAGTGATGCCGTTGGCTACGGAGGTTTCTTTGCAGGCTTCCCTACCCAGCCCGTAATTCTGAACTCCGGGGCGGCGTGTATTCCAGGACTGATATTAACTGTAGACCCTGTAATTTATGATTCGTACCAGTGGCTCCTGAACGGAACGCCTGTCGCCGGTGCAACATCACCGTCATTTACACCGGTGCAACCTGGGTACTATACCGCCTCCGTAACAATGGGAAGCTGCGCACCGCTGGTGACCACAGCTTACAAGGTGGAGAAGTGTATGGTTACGTCATCTTCCGTGTACAACATCTGTATTTCCCAAACTATTACGCCCGCATTTTCGGCGGTTTCCATTCCGCAATCTGTTGTGCCGTCTTCAGTTGCGGTTACAGTTAACCCTTCATTGGGTACGGTTACCATAAACCCCACAACCGGTCAGCTAACTTACACCGCAAACAGCCCCGGTGTTACCGCAACAGATACATTCAGTTATACATTTTGCGGCAGTGATCCTGATTTTCCTGAGTGCGAAACAGTAACGGTAACCATAAACATCGCACAAATCCCGGTAAACAATGTAACCCTGAATGCCTGCAGCGGGCCGAACGGACTGGGAACCTATAACCTGACTCTTGCCCAGGTTACCACACAGAGTCCGGTTACCATTACCTACTATCCTACCCTGGCCGATGCACAGACGGAGAATGCAGCTGCTCTTATTTCGGATCCAGCTAACTTCACCTCGGCAACCGGCGTTACCGTTTACGCAGTGGTAAAATCGCCCGAAGGCTGCAAAAGCATCGCACAGATTATTCTTGGTCTTTTCCCCCTGGCTGTGGTTTCAGATTACACCGGGACGTTTTGTGATGAAAACCTGGACGGCATTATTGAGGTGAACCTTAGCACTGTAACCCCGCAGATTCTTCCGAATGCAGCCTATTTCAGTGTGAGTTATTACGCCTCTCTTGCTGATGCAAACGCAGGTGGCGCAAACAGTCTGCCCAATAACTGGACCTACACCTCCAATACCACAATATACATCAGAGTAAACTCGCCCGACGGCTGTCCGGCGGTAATAAAGGCACTTAATTTTATTGCCGGCACACCATTACCGCTGCTTGTAAATTCGAGTCTGCAGGCGATCTGTGATGACGATACCGACGGTGCTAAAGATGTAAACCTTTCAGCCTTCCTGGCCAATTTTACTACGGACCCACAGGTGACCGCTACCTTCCACTCTACCCTGGCAGATGCACAAAATGACACAAATGCGGTCACCAACCCGATTACAGTAACTGGTAGCCAGACTTTCTATATCCGTTTTGAAAAAGCCGGCGCCTGCCCTGCCACAGGTACGCTGGTAATCAACATAAAGATCCCGAAAATCTCGGACCAACTTGCAGATAAGATAATTTGTCCCGGCGGAACCGTTGTACTGGACGCGGGACCAGGATTCGACAGTTATCTGTGGAGTAACGGTGCCAATTCACAAACAATAAGTGTAGGTACCGGAACCTATTGGGTAGACCTTACCTTCAACGGATGTGTTTACAGGCAAACAGTGACTGTTACCGCTTCGGAACTGCCGGAAATTACCGGATTTGACATTAAGGATAATACAGTAACAGTTTCGGTAAGTGGCGGCACACCACCTTACTTATACTCGCTGGACGGACTGACCTGGCAAACCTCAAATGTGTTCAGCGGCATCACCAGAGGTACCTATACCGTGTATGTAAAAGACGCTCTGGACTGTGGATTGGTTACGCGGCAGTTTGCATTCATCAACCTCATCAACGCGATTACCCCAAATGACGACGGTTTTAATGATGCCATAGACTATTCGGAACTGCTGACTAAAGAAGATCCTGTTTTCCGCATATTTGACCGTTATGGTGCAGAGGTTTTCCGCGGGACACCTGCAAACCGTTTCCGCTGGGACGGTAAGACCTCACCAACACGGCATGTAAGCACGGGCACCTACTGGTACATTCTGCAGTGGCGCGAATTCGGATCTCCAACAGTCTTTCATTATACCAGCTGGCTGCTGGTGAAAAACAGAATGGGCAATATTTACGATGAATAAGACAAAGCAAAAGGCACCGAATGGTGCCTTAGTAATTTGTTGTAATCTTAAAATTTGCCGCGCTGCCTCATGTGCGGATTATGCATGTGTTTCTGCATGGAGGGCATCTTCATCTGGTCTTTCATCATCTTAATCTGGTCCGTCATCATTCCTGCTGTATCCAGCTTCTTAGCTTCTTCCAGCAGCCTCTGACCTTCCTGCCTTCTGCCACGTGATATTGCCGATGCGGCCAGGTTCAGCGTAGCCATCGCACGGTCCTGCTTCATGTTAAGACCGTATTCCAGCGCCTTTTTCATATAGGGTTCCACTTTACCGGGACTGTCCTGAGCAAGTGTTAAGCCTGTGAGATAATGAAAGTATCCATATTGGGTCTTGTGAAGCTGCGTTGGATAGTTAGTCACCCTTGCCAGCCATGAGGCTGCCTTCTCCATATTCTGTTTCCTGAGATGCCAGAAGGCCATCAGCATCATTTCATTTTTGAAGTAAAGGAGTATTGGAAATGCCGAAAGCAGGAATACCACCACTCCCCAACCAATATCCCGTGTAAAGAACATCATGTAGATTCCGGTAATAATCAATATAGCGGCAATTGCTATTTTAATATTTTTATTCATAGGTGAAATTCTAAGACTGCAAAGATAAGTATTTTGCCTAAAATTACAGGTTTATACCGGGTCTGCGTTCAGAGGAATAATCCGCTCAAAAGTCTGAAAGCTCATATCAAACTGATTTTTTTCGTCACGGAACATTTTCACTTCATCAGTCATCTGCCATATATTCATGTCGATTTTCGGGAAAAAAGTATCGGCAGGACAGGCGGTTTCCACCCGCGTTACTTCCAGTTTATCAGTAAGATCCAATGTTTGTTCGTAAATTTTTCCGCCACCAATGATGAATATATCTTCATCTATCTTCTTTGCAAACTTCAGGGCTTCCTTGATGCTGCCTACGATCAGAATACCTTCCTGAAACCAGTCTTTGCGCTGACTGATCACGATATTGGTACGGTTAGGCAAAGGTTTGCCAATACTCTCATAAGTCTTGCGGCCCATAATAACGGGATGCCCAGACGTGATGGCTTTGAACCGCTTAAGATCCGCCGGCAAATGCCAAAGAAGGCTGTTCTGAAAGCCGATTCCGTTTTCCTGGTCCATCGCTACAACAATAGTGGTCATCTCTTAGGTATTTCCGCAAAAGTAGCACATAATTTGTATATTTGGTTAGCGAATTTTTTAAATCAAATTAATAAACTATGAAAAACAAAGGTTGTTTAAGCGCCGGAACTCTCGGAATCGCATTGCTGGTAATACTGGGACTTGTGCTTCTTTGGGGTGTTCCAAAATACAACAGTTTGGTGGCTAAGGAGCAGACTGTAAACACTAAATGGAGTAATGTGGAAACCGTGTATCAGAAAAGAGCTAATCTGATTCCAAACCTGGAAAGAACCGTGAAATCCTATGCGCAGTTTGAACAGGAAACTCTAACGAAAGTTATAGAAGCCCGTTCTAAGGCCACCTCTATAAATGTAGATCCTACCAATATGACCGAGCAGGACATGGCGCGATTCCAGGCTGCACAGGGTGAACTTACAGGCGCGCTGAGCCGGCTTATGGCAGTAGTGGAACAGTATCCTAATCTGAAAGCAGACCAGCAGTACACCAATTTTCAACGCGAATACATCGCTATCGAGAACAGCATCCGTGCTGAAACAGTAGTCTTCAACGGGGCCGCGCAGGAATTCAATACCAGCATTAAGACTTTCCCGAATAATATTCTGGCCAACTTTACCAACTTCAAGGAGAAGCCTTACTTCAAGGCTGCCGTAGGTGCCGAACAGGCAC
>CAYXUO010000042.1:0-16244 GCA_964468335.1 uncultured Chryseobacterium sp.
CTGCTTTGCCGTAACTCCTTTTAACTTTACTGCAATCTCCGGAAACCTGCCTACATGTATGGCCATGCTTGGAAATGTGGTGGTTTGGAAACCTTCGGATAAGCAGGTTCTTTCTGCCAAAATCATCATGGATATCCTGGACGAAGCCGGACTTCCCGCAGGTGTCATCAACATGATCTTTACGCCGGGTAAGGAGACTGCCGAGAAAGTATTGGCGCACCGCGATTTTGCAGGACTTCACTTTACGGGTTCTACGTCTGTGTTCCAAAGTATGTGGAAGCAGATTGGAAACAATATCGAAAACTACAGAACCTACCCACGCATCGTGGGCGAGACCGGTGGAAAGGACTTCATCATGGTTCACCCGTCGGCAAATGCTAAGGAGGTAGCTACGGCTATGGTGAGAGGTGCTTTTGAATATCAGGGTCAGAAATGTTCTGCGGCTTCACGTGCCTATATTCCTAAATCCCTTTGGAATGAGGTTAAAGAGGTGGTTGGTGCTCAGCTGAAAACAGTGAAGATGGGTTCTCCGGAAGATCCTTCCAACTTTGTTAATGCGGTGATTGACAAAAATTCATTCGACAAATGCAAAGGCTATATCGAAAGAGCGCAGGAGTCTGCAGACGCTGAAGTGATCTTCGGTGGTAAGTGCGACGATGCTACGGGCTGGTTTGTGGAGCCAACAGTTATTCTTACTGAAAATCCAAAATACGAATCCGTTTGCGAGGAGATCTTCGGGCCCATCCTTTCTGTTTATGTTTATGAAGATGCAGACTGGGCTGAAACTCTGAAGCTTGTGGACGAGACTTCGCCCTACTCACTTACAGGATCTATTTTCGCGAAAGACCGTTATGCGGTCGCTGAAGCTTACAAAGCTCTGGAAAACGCTGCCGGAAACTTCTACATCAACGACAAACCTACCGGTGCCGTTGTTGGTCAGCAGCCATTCGGTGGGGCACGTGCATCCGGTACCAATGACAAGGCGGGATCCAAGATGAACCTTCTGCGTTGGGTTTCCGTACGTTCGATTAAGGAAACATTCGTGACACCAAAAGATTACAAATATCCATACCTGGGTTAATACCTTTGGAAATACAATTGATCCGCAGCACAGTCTGCGGATTTTTTTGTTCCTGTCTTTTTTGGAAAAGTGTATATTTGCTTTAAATCAAACAAACATTAGAACTTATGAAAAAGCTGATCATTCCCGTACTTATAGCAGTGGCCGCTGTGGCCACGAGCTGTGCTCAGGATAAAGAAAAAAGAGAAGAATTTAAAGAGGATCATTATAAAAATGAAATGGTGAACGACCTGGGCGATTCTGCAGTGGCAGCCGGCGACAGCGCGGGCGTGCGCACCGATTCGGCAGTGGTTAGATAAGAAATCTTTCTGCATAAAAAACCGGCATTCATATTTCTGAATGCCGGTTTTCATTTTTAGTGGTAAGAGGACTAAAAGCCGTCTGTACTTTCCTGAATTCTGCTTTTAGTACTGGAAGAGTACACTTCCCCACGTAAAGCCACTGCCGAAGGCCGAAAGACAAACTAAATCTCCGCGCTTTATCCTGTTCTGTTCAATCGCTTCGCTAAGCGCGATGGGGATGGAAGCCGCTGTAGTATTTCCGTACTTCTGGATATTGTTGAAAATCTTATCATCCGGCAGACCCATTTTCTGTTGTACAAACTGCGCAATCCTCAGGTTGGCCTGGTGCGGGATGAACATATCCAGGTCTTCAATGGTTTTTCCGGCTTTCTCCAGCACTTCAGTTATGGTTTCGGGAAAACGGGTAACGGCATGTTTGAAGACGAAGTTACCATTCATAATAGGGTACACCTCACGGCTTGTAATACTTTCGGGCTCCAGACGCATGCGGTCGCTCCAGCCGTATTTGGTTCCGGGGAAAAGGGTACAAAGTTCCTCGGCATATTTTCCTTCGGAATGCATATTCACTGAGAGGATATCGCCGGCATCTTCGTCTTCGGATGCTGAGAGGATAACGGCGCCGGCACCGTCGCCAAAAATTACTGAAACACCGCGGCCCTCATCAGAAAAGTCGAGTCCGAATGAGTGGATCTCTGCACCCACCACAAGGATGTTTTTGTAGATTCCTGACTTTATGAATGCGTGAGCCACACTCATGGCATACACGAAGCCTGAACACTGGTTACGCACATCCAAGGCACCTATAGTGCCGCATCCAAGCAGATCCTGCAACACCACACCGCTGCCCGGGAAATAGTAATCCGGTGAAAGCGTGGCGAAAACGATATAATCGATGTCCTGTGCTGTCATTCCCGCATTTTCAAGCGCCTTTTGTGAAGCCTTGAAACCCAGGAAAGCTGTCGTTTCTTCGGCATCATTACGGTTTTTACGGTGACGGCGTTCCCTAATGCCGGTCCTTTCGGTGATCCACTCGTCATTGGTGGTCATCAGTTTGGAAAGATCATTATTGGTGACTATATTTTCAGGCACGTAATGCCCCACGCCCTTTATGATACTTTTAATCATTTGTTTCATTAATTTTGACAAATTTATCAATTTATTCCTGACCCTCTCATATTAATATCCTGCGTATGCCTGTAGAAACCCTTTTCCAAAATAACTGTTGCGAATGGATTGATGTAGAAGCTCCTGATCTGAGCGACCTTAATTTTCTGCATGTAAAGTATGGAATAGATAAGTTGCTTTTAGAAGATACAATTGACAGAGATCACCTGCCAAAGTACGAGGAAAGTGGAGACGTGAAATTCTTCCTGACACGGGAAAATACGCATTTGGAAAGGCGAAATTTAGGCAGTATCAGTGATATTTCTACAAAATTGGGTGTTTTTCTGCTTCCAGGTACGCTTATTACCGTGCATCGTATGAAAACGGATACTATATCCGATACCTTAAAGGAGATTTCCGAAATTACCGGATCTGCTGATGTGAAACCGGACCGGATTGCTATTGTGATGGGCCTTAAAGTCTTGAAGTCTTTCAATGACGAGTGCGATATTTTGATGCAAACTCTGGATAAGCTGGAACATGAAGTTTTCCTGAGAAATACCAATGATAGTGATGTCATCCGCAAGCTGTACAACTTAAAACGCAAGTCGGGCCTGAACATGCGGTTGCTGAACGTCTCAGGAGAATGGGTTCATAAATTCAGAGAGCTGGATTTAAATCCTGTGGAAGTAGCCGACCTGAAAGATAAGCATATGGATGTAACTTCCGATTTTGAACACCTTAATGCAGCGGTGAACGGCCTTATTTCTATGTTCCTGGCATTAAGCGACCAAAAAGCCAATCAGGTTATGAAAGTGCTCACTCAATTTTCAGTATATTTTCTACCCATCACATTTATTGCAGGTGTATATGGAATGAACTTTCATTATATGCCGGAACTGCAAAGTCCGTACGGCTATTTTGGTACACTCGCAGGAATGGGTTTGGTGGTGCTGATCATTTATCTGTACATGCGCACGAAGCGCTGGTAAACAGGAAAAACACCCTTTTTTTTCAGGTTCACGATATAAGGTGCGTTTTATTCCTAATTTTGATAAGACGATGATACACGGCTTCACAGCTGTGGTATAAAATGCGATACCATGAAAACCGACCAGCTGAACAGTTTGCTGCAGGACAATACGCTAAACCGGGAATCCAGAAAGATGGTTACCGAACTGCACGAGCGCCTGTCGGCCAAGGAATATTCCGATATCCTGGATTCACAGGGTAACCAGTATATCAATTTTGTTCAGGAAGGCGGTGGAGTATGGGGCACCGCACTGGTGGGCTATCTGTACGCACTGGAAACCTTCGGCATACGCTTCCTCCGGATCGCCGGAACCAGTGCCGGAGCAATTAATACAATTCTGATAGCCGCACTTGGCGACCGCTCCCGAAAAAAAAGTTCAGAGATAAAAAAAGTGCTCTTCGCCTGGAAATTTGTTGATTTTATGGATGGCCAGCCTATTGTGCGAACGTTGGCAGGAAACCTGATAAAAAACAAGATGCACATCAGGATTACCAAATGGATCATTTCCGCACTTCTCATTTTCATATTCGTATTTCCACTGATCGATCTGTTCAAACCGCTGTCCTTTTGGTTTTATTTCGTGCCCTTCCTCATAATTGTAACGCTGGCTGCCACTGCCTTTGCCTATTATAAGATGTTTAAACTGAACAAAAGCGGCCTTAATCCGGGTAATGCGTTTGAGAGACAGCTCCGCGAAACGCTGGATGGTTTTGGAATCAGGACAGTGGAGGAACTCAATGAGGTTTACAATAAGAAAGGTGCCGAACTTAATCTGAACTACCGCTACGGAAATTCCGCGGAATATTACCTGAACGCACTGGATCATGTGGAAAGGATACGGCAGGAAAAAACAGGCTCCATAGACCCTAACCGTTACCGCACCTTTATTGAAACGATGAAGAGTACTGAGCTGTACAAAAACAATCCTTTTATGCTGCTGCGGTCTGACTATACGGTTATTGCCACTGATATCAACTCGCGGATTAAGGTGGAATTTCCCAGGATGGCCGATTTGTACTGGACTCATAAAGACATTTGCGATATCAGCCCGGCCAGATTTGTGCGGGCCTCCATGGCCGTTCCGTATTTTTTTGAACCAATGGTCCAGAAAATTAACCGGAGTGAAGCTGAGATTGTAAATGCCTGGAAATTCAGACTGAATGCCGATCCAAAAGCCGTCTTTGACGAAGCGGTATTCATTGACGGCGGAAGCATATCCAACTTTCCAATTGATATTTTCCACGAGACCGACATTTTCTATCCCAGGATACCTGTGTTTGGAGTGAGGCTGACAGACAGCAGCGAGCAGGGTGCGGAAAACGGACTGGGCAGTGGTAAAATACTGAAAACACCGCTGACTTTTCTGCTGAATATCTTTGACACTTTAAGGGGCTATAATGACAAAACCTTCCTTAATAAATATACATTTTACAGCAAACACAGCATCCAGACGGTAGACTGCAGCCCCAGCAACTGGCTGAACTTCTTTATGGAAGATCCCGAAAAAAATGAACTCTTTAACAAGGGTTTTCGCGCTGGCCTTGAATTTCTGGACCGTTTCGAATGGGATAAATATAAAACCGAACGGATGCTCGTAGCTCTTAAGGAAAGAAAAATCCTTAAAGACGAGAACGAATCAACAGTAGGGTAAAGTGTCCAAAGTATTATTTCTTCAAGGACAGTGACTGGCCTGGAAAATGAAATTCCGAAGGTACTTCTGTTTATAAAATGCAACGTCATGGATGAGATGCTTAAAATTGTTCTGACGGCCATCCTTAGTGGTGCCGTTGTATCCGCAGTTATCGGCCTTGTGTTTAAGAGGAGGACTGAGACCATTACAGCTGAGATCAAAAATCAGTTTGAAATGAATATGCTGCGTCAGAAAACCGGGCAGCAATGGAAGGAGAAGGCACTTACTGAACTTTATGGTCCGCTGAACTATCATTTTACACGCACCAAAAAAGCGCTGGGCCGCTATACCGACAAAAATCTTTATCTGGAAGTGAATGTATTTAAAGATTCCAACGAAAAAATCCGCAACCTGTTACTGGAAAAATCCTACCTAATTTCTCCTGAACTTACAGAGGATGCCGAGGAGCTGATTACCCATTACGACGTCTGGCTGGAACAGTATCACAAGCTTAGGGTAAATCCCGATCCGGACGAGGTGGCCGCCACTTTCGTATTCGTGCAGAACTTAGGGTTTCCATTTCCCCGCGCTGCCGAGGAAAAATTCAAACTGAAGTATCGTGAACTCTGGACTGAGGTCTATAAGTCGTAAAAAGATTTATAGCATCAGGCAGATTTATGGATGTATCTGGAGAGTTTAATGCCCAGGTCGGTCCACACAATCCGGGCATTGGCGTTACGCTGCAGGTGATAATCAGCTTCATTGATTTCGGAGATGATGTTTTCAATATTGGCCCCGTGAATGAATTTACTGAAGCTTTCCCAGTTGAAACCGCCGGACTCTATCTTTCGGTGCACCAGCGCCTCCACACCGTAGTTTTGTATCATAGCCAGGCGGAACATCTCGGCACAGTAATCAAGAAAATTTTTTTGTTTTTCACGGTTCCAGGTGGCGATTGAGCGCGCCCAAAGTATAATATTTTTAAGGAATTCCGGCCGTTTCTTCACCTGAAATGCATCGCGCACCCATTGAACAAAGAGTTCCTCGAATTCCGAACTGCCTTCCTGTTTCATTAACTGTATGGCTCTGTTCATATTTCCCTGCGCCTGATGGATTATAGATTTCAGTTGCGCTTCATCAAGCGTGTAGTTTTTGACCAGGTATTCCGCCAGTTCCTCATCGGACAAACGCGGAACCTGCACGAGTTGTGTACGCGAAAGGATGGTGGGAAGCAGGTCATCGGTATTTTCCGCAATGAGGAGAATTATGGTCTTTTCGGGAGGTTCTTCCAGGAATTTCAGCAGTTTGTTTGAGGCAGCACTGTTCAGTTTATCGGCGCGCCAGATAATAAGTATCTTACTTCCACCTTCAAAGCTTTTCAGGTCAAATTTTTTGTTTTGTTCATCCACCTCATCAGCCGAAATGAATAACTGTTTGTTCTCCGATTCAAGATAATTGCTCCAGTCGTCAAAACTGGAATAGGGATTGGCCAGAATCATTTCGCGGAACTGACTGAAAAAACGCTGCGATGTAGACAGTTTTTTTTCGGTGAAAACCGGAAAAGTAAAATGCAGGTCCACGTGATTCAGGTGCGCGGTACGCTGTGCTGCTGTCGGATTTTCCCGGGTCAGGATTTCGGTGGCGTAGGCCAGGGCCAGCGGTAAAGTCCCGTACCCCTCTGGGCCCAGAAACAGTTGTGCATGACTGATACGCTGATCCTGTATACTTTTCCGAAGCTGATCCTTCAGCGACTGCTGTCCGGCAATAAGGTCCCATTCCATGTTTCAAAGATAGGGTTTTTGGTGTAATCAAAGAGGCGTATTATGGCAGGAATGGGCGTATTTGGGAGGTTTCGTGCTGATTATCACTTAACAAACTTTAACCAAAGGAAATTTCTTCGTTTCAGTTATAATTAGGATATTTGCGCATTATTTTAAAAATTAAGAATGAAACATATTTTCGCCCTGTCCTTCATTACCGCGGGATTTTTCCTAAACGCACAGAATATTGGAAATTCTCCCTACGCCGCTTACGGTATTGGAGATGTAAAATATGACAACACGGTGGAAAACGCCGCCATGGGCGGGATTACCACTGCCTATATTACAGATTTCAACAGCAGTTTCAATTTTATGAACCCTGCTGCCAATGAGAATCTCCAGCTTACCTCCATTAAAGTTGAAGCTACCAACGAGAATAATTTCTTCCGCTCCGATTACAATGATTATAAGGTAACCAAGCATTCCACGTATCTGTCCAATATTTCCATTGCATTTCCACTTTCACAAAAAGTGAAGTTCGGACTGGGATACCAGCCTTACAGCTCCAAGAGTTATGATGTAGTGGTTTCTCAGACAGATGCAGACGGATCCGTAAAACTTAATGCTTACCACGGCGAAGGATCACTTAATACAGTTCAGGCGGCAGTATCCTACCAGATTTCGCCTGCATTTGCCTTAGGTTTAAGAACCAATTTCTATTTCGGTAACCTGTATGATATAGATGAGCTTGTTTCTTCCAATGCCGAACTGATTAACGGTTATGAGACTAGAAACCGCGTGAACAATTTTAATTTTACTGCCGGGGCAACCTATCAGAAAAAATACGATAATGACCGTAAGCTTACCTTGGGTGCCACTACAACTTTCGGTAACAGCAGTAAGATGGAATCTACCTATATAAACAGCACCTATTTCTATAATGCGAATGAGGTGAAGAATTATGTAAGTATTATAGAGGAGAGAAACAGTACTGCAAACAACCTATTGCCTATGGAAGCTTCCCTGGGACTCGGGTTCGGTCATAACCAGCGCTGGTTCGTAGGCTCCCAGTTGAATTATCGGAAAGGAGAGACCATTCAGTTCGTAGGTCAGGATTTCCTGAACAAAGATTCTTACCGTATTGCTGCGGGGGGCTGGATACTTCCCAATGTGAATAACTTCCGTAACTATTTTGAACGTGTAATCTACCGTTACGGTGCGTTTTATGAGAAAGGAAACCTCAACATAAACGATACGGATATTAACAGGTTCGGTGTAACCTTCGGTGCCACACTTCCTTTCAAGAATACATCTTTAAACCGCATGACCGGTCTGGATGTTGGCGTCGAACTTGGTAAGAGAGGTACATTGAGTAATAACCTTGTGAACCAGAACTATATTAACCTGAAGGTTGGATTCAACTTCGCGGACCGTTGGTTCCAAAAGAGGCTTTATAACTAAAATATGAATACTCTTTGCGGTATAAAATTAAAAAATATAGCCTGCCTCTGGGGTCTGGCTATATTTTTTATATCCTGTGAGGAAGATCTGACCACTGTCAATTCGAAAACCAAAAAAGTAAACTTCCCTTCACAGGTAATTTACGATGCAAAGATCGTTCAGCGAGATTCCGGAATGGTGAAAATGCGTGCTACCGCAGCTTTGATTGAAAAGTTTGAGTTGATTGACACGCCCTATGTCGTGGCCAGAAAAGGAATCGATATTGAATATTTCGACCGTAAAAATCCATCCAAACCGGGTAGGATTACAGCGAAATTTGCAAAGATGACGGAGATGAAGAAGTTTTATGAAGCCCGCGGAAATGTGAAGGTCGTTACAAGCGAAGGTCAGATGTTTGCCATGCAAACCGTTTTCTGGGACCAGGCTAAAAAGGAAATCTACACATCGGATACCGTTTACGTCACGGATAAAGACGGATCCACACTGGTCGCAGCAAACGGAATGCGGGCCAAAGACGACTTTTCAGAATATACCTTCTTCAATAATGCCGGCGATATCAACGCGAAGAAGATCCCGGAAAACAAGAGGTAACTGTTTTACCCGCGCACCGATGGACAGGCTTCTGAACATTTAATATTTTGAACCATGATTTTTCATGCCATTGGACTCATGTCCGGAACCAGTCTGGACGGACTCGATATCTGCCATGCGTCATTTCAGAAAACCGCATCGGCAGGCTGGAAGTACCGGATTCTCAACAGTGATACACTACCTTATTCTGCCGAATGGGAAGAAAGGCTGCGCAATGCTCGTACGTTGTCCGCAGAAGATTTATTTGCACTAAACGCTGCCTACGGCCAATATCTCGGCGAGAAAGTTCAGCACTTTATACAGGAAAGACAAATTACTGTTCCTGACGTGATCGGTTCGCACGGGCATACCGTCTTCCATCAGCCGGGCCGTGGTTTTACGGTTCAGATTGGCGATGGCAGGGCCATACGGCAGATCAATGATGTGGCGGTGGTCTATGATTTCCGCAGCGCCGATGTGCTTAGGGGCGGAAACGGTGCGCCGCTGGTTCCAATTGGAGACAGACTTCTCTTCGGCGAATATGGTGCCTGCCTTAATCTGGGTGGATTTTCCAATATTTCAATGGAGCAGGCTGGCCAACGTATTGCCTTTGATATTTGTCCGGTGAACATCGTACTGAACCAATTTGCTGAAGTGCTGGGTATGCCTTATGACCGCGACGGTAGATTAGCCGCTGCCGGAACTGTAAACAGGGAAGTTCTGGAACAGTTGGACGGGCTTGGTTTTTACCAAATGCCTGCTCCGAAATCTTTGGGAGCAGAGTGGGTGGCGGCAGAGGTTTTGCCGCTGCTGGCATCACTTTCCAGTCAGGATGCCCTGACCACTTTTACAGAGCATGCAGCCAACCAAATTTCTGCGGTTTTGGAAGACTATGGGGTCGGAGACCTGCTTATAACCGGAGGAGGGGCCTACAATATTCATTTACTTCGAAGAATAAGTGTAAAGACGCGGTGCAAAATAACTGTTCCAACCCGTGAAGTCGTGGAATTTAAAGAAGCGCTTATTTTTGCTTTCATGGCGGTACTGAGGCTTACTGGTGACATTAACGTTTTGTGCTCCTCCACCGGTAGTGATACTGATCACTGCAGCGGCCTGCTGGTCTGACAACGTGCAATAACAATGCTGTGCATTCCCACGCCATTATACCGGTAAAAATAATTTCCTGCTTCAGGCTTTAGCGATATCTTTGCACGGCTCAAATTTTTAAAGAATATGATATCTAAAATAATTATCCATAAGGTTGGAAATAAGATCAACCAGGAACCACTTGTGCTTTCGCAGGAAGAATATCTGCCCGCAGATGAAATGAAGGAAATGCTGGAGGACTACTTCCTGAAATCCTTCAAATCTGAAGAGCAGTTCCGGTTTTACAGTGATACTTATTTGGTTAATAACCCGGTTTACAGTTCTGTTTCAGAAATTTTTGAAGACAGGGCTAAGTTTGTTTACGAGTCTGAAAATATCGCTCAGCATCTATATGATGTAACTGAGAATACACGGGTGCAGAACGGTGAACTATTTATCGTGTATTTTGAAGGTGAGGAAAATGCCGATGGCAATAAAATTGATTCGATAGGAATATTTAAGACAGAGAATAAAAATCCTTACCTGAAGATTTTTCCCAATGGTGAGGCCTTTGACATTGAGAAAGATTATGGTATCGGGCTTTCCAAACTTGATAAGGGCGCACTTATTTATAACAGTAGCCGCGACACAGGGTTTGCCGTGTCTGTGGTAGACAATAATAAAAACGGTGATATGTATTACTGGTTCGAGGACTTCCTGAAAGTAAAGCAACGGGACGATGAGTATTTTCATACACAGGAAACGCTGGCGGTGTACAAGGAATATATCACGAAACAGCTCCCGCAGGAATTTGAGACTACCAAAGCAGATCAGGCAGATTTCCTTAACAAATCAATTAACTTCTTTAAGGAGAAGGAGGTGTTTGATTATGAACAGTTTACAAAGGAAGTGTTGGAGGATGACAATGTTATCGAAAGTTTTAGTAATTTTAAATCTGATTACGAACAGGAAATGCAGGTGTCTATCGCGGAGGATTTTGCCATAAATGAAGCCGCGGTAAAGAAGCAGAGCAGAAGTTTTAAAAGTGTAATTAAACTCGACAAAAATTTTCACATATATGTACATGGTGACCGTAAGCTTATTGAAACTGGTCAGGATGAGAAGGGAAAGTACTACAGACTTTATTTTGAGGAGGAGCAGTGATATATTATGTTAAATTAAAAGTCTATCTTTGTTAGTATTTTATCTTTAGAAAACTATGAATATTGTTGACTGCCATGAAGAAATGATTCATATTTCCGGCCACATTCAGAATTTTGGTTTCCTGTTGGGTCTTGATGCGGATACGCAAGCCATCAGATTTTACAGTCAGAATATCACTTCACTATTTAATATAGATGAAAGTATTTTTGGCAAAACTCTGAACTTCAAAGAGGGTGTTTTTGAACCGCTGCTGGCTTCCACCGTACTTTCTTCCCTGGATTTCCAGCAAATGAAGGATGCGGATGTGTTTTTGGACAAAATAGAAGTAGCAGGTACGGAATATCACCTTTCTATTTACAGACACGGCTTAATAGTTTATCTGGAAATGGAGCCGGTAGCCGAATTTTTTAGGCAAAAAAGTTTTGTTTCCAAAAAGTATGAAAGCATTCATAATGCTTTGGATTCCGCAGAAATATGGCGGGAACTGCTTAATTCAGTGTCCGAGGCTATTGATTATGACCGCATTATGATTTACCGGTTTTTGGAAGATGGCAGCGGAAAGGTAATAGCGGAGAAGATCAAGAGCGGTATTGAAAGTTTCATGCACCTTCACTATCCGGAATCAGATATTCCCCGCCAGGCCCGGGACCTTTATCTAAAGAAAAGGAAGCGGATCTTCAGTAATGTCTATTCCGAACCTGTACCCATCATCAGCAGCACCTCTGAACCTGTGGATTTAACCTATTCATCAGTTCGTGCTATGTCTCCGGTCCATGGCCAGTATTTAAAAAATACCGGTGTAGCTTCCAGTTTCAGTACCTCAATCATCATTAACAATAAGCTATGGGGCATGGTGACCTGCCAGAATGTGGAACCCAGGCATATAGACCTGGTGAACAGGATAAGGGCGGAAGTATTTACTGTTATCGCTGCCAATGCCTATACATCCTATAAATCTGCGCAGATGCTGTCTGACAGCATTGAGCTTGAAAACAAAATTGTTTCTCTAAAAAATAAACTGCTGGCCTGCGACAGTCTGGAAGAATCACTTTTCAGCAATATCGATGAAATGCGAAGCTATCCTCATGCGGATGGCCTGGCAATAATTGTTCATGATCACATCAGGACTTCGGGCCTGGTGCCCTCTGATGATGATATCCTTCGTATAGTCCGGTATGCGCGGGAAAATCCACTTAAAAATTTCTATTCTACTAACGATTTTTCAAATGTGGAACAGGGTAACCTTGGAAATTTGAAAAATGCTGCAGGGGTCATGTTCGGGTTTACAGATGACAAAAGAAATGAACTCCTGATTTGGTTTCGCAAGGAAATAGATACCCAGATCCTGTGGGCAGGAAATCCGTCCAAACAAACAGAAAAAGTAGTGAAGGATGGTGTAGAGCAGATGATAATTTCACCGCGTAAGTCATTTGAGACCTATATTCAGGAGATTAAAGGTAAGTCACAACCCTGGAAGAACAGAGATGTTTTTGCTGCAAAAAAAGTGGTTGCCAGCATTCTGGAAACAACCTATTCCCAGTTTCGCCGCGTACAGGAACTGAACAGTGAACTTAAAAACCTGAACGAAGAGCTGGACAGCTTTTCATACACCATTTCTCACGATCTGGGAACGCCCCTTACGGTAATGAAGCTGAATGCTCAGCTTTTGGAAAAATCTCATGGTGGCAATCCTGCTGTTAAGAAACGGATCACCAGTATCCTGGACGAAATTATGGGGATGGAACAGATGATGCGTAGTGTCCTTAATTTAAGCCGTGCGAAATCTGCTGAGATTGCTGTTGAAGTGGTTCAGACCCGAACGCTGATAGATAAAATCTGCTATGATGTTAAACTGACTCTTGACAGCTCCGGGACTGAGATTGAAGTATTAGACTGTCCTGATGTACTGGCAGATAAGATTATGCTGATCCAGGTGTTCCTGAACATTATAGGCAATGCTGTGAAATATTCCAGTAAAACTGAGAAACCAAAAATTGAAATCAGCGGGAAAGTAGTGGGCGATACGGTAGTTTACATAGTAAAGGACAATGGTATCGGTATTGCGGAGGAGGACCAGGAACACATGTTCAGGATCTTTCACCGGATGAGCAATGCCAAGGGCTTTAACGGTAATGGAGTAGGTCTGTCTATCGTATACCGGATTATGGAAAGACTTGGCGGCTCCATAACTTTTGACAGTGTGGAGAATGAAGGCACATCTTTCCATCTCACCTTTAAAAAGCCGCCGGCAATCGCATGATATCAGAGATTTTAAAGAATCAGACCAAAGAACTGCATGACAGGGTGGAGCAGAAATTCAATTCTGCGAAAATATTTGAAGATAACTATACACCCAAGGATTACAGGAAACTGCTGACGTATAACTATCTTTTTCTGCGGAATTATGAAAAGCCTGTTTTCCAATTGCTGGCACCCCGGTTTTCAGACCGGTTAATGCTGAATGAGCGCAGGAAGATCCATTTGTTTGAAAAGGAAAAGCATTATATTTCTGTTGAGGAAGACAGTACTGCAGCAGGCGCGCAAATTGCGAATGAAGCGGAGGCTTTGGGAGTTCTTTACGTAATGGAAGGATCAACACTTGGTGGCAACATGATTGCAAAAAAACTGCAGACGAATGATGCTTTTTCGGGAAACCATTTCCATTATTTCAGGTGCTATGGCGACCGCACAGGTTCCATGTGGAAAAATTTTAAATCAGTGTTGGATGAAGTCATCTCTGAGCAGCAGCATGCTGATGTTTTGAAAGGTGCGGAAAAAGCATATCATTTTCTGCTTACGCTGCCTGATTAAGTTCAGATGGTTTTATTTTTGCTGAAAACTACCGAAAAAACGATGGCAAAGGAACTTTACTATTCTCCGGAGATGGACAGGCTGACTCCACAGGAACAGTTGCTTTTGGATAAGGATATTAAACTCGTTGAAAAAGCGGTTCGTGTATCGTCTAAGGTTAACGGTAAGCGGTACGCAACCCGAAATGCTCATGCAAAATCATTCGGTTTCGTACGCGGTAAGTTTATACCTGTAAAGAATAAGGCCGGTGATTTTTCCGAACTGCTGCAGGGCAGTAATCTGGGAGTGATCATCCGCTATTCGCATCCCAATTTTTTCACAATGAAAAATGGTCCGGAATATCCGGTTTATGGATGTTCGGTTAAAATTTACAACAAAAATGTGCCCGTAAGTGCCAAATTTCCTCTGGTAAACGTGCCTGTTTTCATCACCAATTCAGTTTCAAAATTCCTGAAGATACACATCAACGCCAACAAATTCTTTATTGCACGCGGCAAACCTTTAGGACTGTCTTTTTTAAGGATTCCGGCACTTGCTTTCTCGGGGCTTTCACTGTTTTTCGACACTCAGATCTTCTCTATTCTAAGAAATATGGTGCGCGTGCTGGATATTGAAAAGAGATTTATTGCCACCTATGCTTATCACTCAGTAGGTTGTTACAGGATGGGTGACAAAGTGGTGAAAATCAGACTGAAACCAACAAAGTACAAAGCTGCACTGGAAGAACCTCTGATGGACCAGACCCAAAAAATGTATGAGTATTTCGTTAAAGAACAGCTCAGTTTGGACTTCCAGGTTCAGGTAGGTACCACCGAAAGAAGAACGCCCGTGAACAATCTGCTGAAAAAATGGTCAGAACGCAGCTCTAAATTTGTTACAGTAGGCCGCATTATGCTTCCAAAACAGGATATCACCGAATACCGAAAGATGGCGTATGAAAATCTTTCATTTAATCCCTTTGAAAATGCCGACGAACTGAAACCCGTGGGAAGGATGCAGAAAATCCGCCAGAAAATATACAATACGTCCATAGCTGCCCGCCAGCACCTTAATCAAATCACAAGTTCCAAAATTAACAGATAATGCCCGAAGGTCCAACCATCTTTAACCTGAAAAACAAACTGAACCGTTTCCGAAAGAAGACTGTTACCGAGGCCGGCGGTTATGGTGAAATGGATAAATCCGGTTTAGCCGGGCAGCAACTGCTGGATATTGATTCTTACGGAAAGAATTTCATCTTTATTTTTAAGGATTTTTTTATCACTGTACATTTGGGCCTTTTCGGAAGCATGCTCATCAATAAACGTAAGAAATCCAATGCCAGTTTTTCACTACATTTTGATGACTCAATGATCAATTTCTACATTGCTAATGCCAAAAGGATTGACGGTAAGCCACAGGATCACTTTAATTACAACACGGACATCCTGAAAGACACTTATGACGGTGAGTTTGTCCTGAGCACCGTTCAGGAAAAGTATAAAGAGAAGATGATTGGCGATGTGCTGATGGAACAGGAATTATTTGCCGGCGTTGGCAATATTATCCGAATTGAATCTTTGTACCGGTCCAAAATCCATCCCGACAGTTTGGTTAAAAATATTCCCGAAAAGAAACTGGTTTTCCTTATTGAAACAGTTGTAAATTACGGTTTTGAATTCCTGGAACAGTCCAAAACTGATGCAGTAAAGGAGAAAACACTGATCTACGGGCGAAAAATCTGTCCCAAGGACAAGCGCGATCTCATTATTGAAGAAATGGGGAAGGTGAAGCGAAAAACTTACGTCTGCCCGAAATGCCAAAAACTATATTCATAAAAAATCCTGCCGCGCGGCAGGATTTGTTTTTAGTATTCGAAAATATTTTCCTCAAAAAGTCCCTCAACAGACCAGTATCTTTCGCCGGTATCATAGTTAAAGGTGAGAATTCGTGAGCCTTCCGGTATTTCGCTCAGTTTTTTATGTATTGCTGCCAGCGATGATCCCGTGGAGATTCCCGCCAGGATACCCTCTTCACGCGCCAGCCTTTTTGTAAATTCATAAGCCTCTTCCTTTTCCACGGATATGGTGCCGTCCAGAAGATCGGTCTTCAGGACTTTAGGTACAAAACCGGCTCCAATACCCTGAAGTGGATGCGGACCGGGCTTACCACCTGATATTACAGCCGAGTCTTTAGGTTCCACCGCAAAGCTTTTCATATTGGGGAATTTCCTTTTCAGGACTTCAGTCACTCCGGTTATGTG
>CAYXUO010000043.1:0-16137 GCA_964468335.1 uncultured Chryseobacterium sp.
CAGGGTGGATACCGTTTTTCATAACTTATTAAATTTAAATTAATTACAAAAAATTAGCGTTGAAATAAGTAATGGATCTTTCTCTGCTGAATTTTAGAGTGCAAAAATACTAATTATTTTTAAACCCGCAACATACCTGTCTCTTTTTTTACAATATAAAGTTCCGCTTTTTTAGTTAAATTTGAAATCTATAAGTGAGGTTATGAAATTAAAATTAATAGCAGCAGTGCTTTTCTGGACAGCGCTGCTTATGATCTCCTGTAACAGGGACGAAATAAGTTTTGACGCCCCTACACAGGAACTTCGGTTTTCCAGAGACACCGTCTTCTGCGATACTGTTTACAATCAGGTTCGCTCGGAATCTTACGCTGTAAAAGTGTACAATACCGAAGACCGGGATATCATGATTCCAAGCATTGAACTGGGCCGCGGCACTTCGTCGCTTTACAGGATTAATGTGGACGGTAAATCAGGCCACTCTTTCACAAATGTACCCCTCCGGAAAAAGGACAGCCTCTATATTTTTGTTGAAATAGCACCTACTGCGACTTCCCCCGAAGCCATTGCCGAAGACCGGATTTTCTTCACCTCCCCAGCCGGCAAGCAACATGTAACATTATTCTCAGTGGTGCAGGACGCTGAATTTTTTGTTGAGACCCCTACCAACCCAAATATCCTCTCCGGAAATATCAACTGGAGTGATGACCGTGCAAAAATCATTTATGGCGACCTTACTGTTGCTTCCGGGAGCACACTGAATATAGAAAAGGGAACTAAAGTCTATTTCTTTAAAAACAGCGGAATGAAGGTTGCGGGCGGCGCCACCGTGAATATCAACGGAGACCTGAACGATGAGGTCACCATCCGTGGCGACCGTAATGACCCCAGGTACGACACCATTCCCAAGAACTGGAATTCCATTAGTTTTGAACCGGGATCGACCATAAATATGAACTATGCCCGAGTTTTTGGCGGAATCCGAGGTCTGGATTTGCGCGAAGCTTCTGCGACTATAAAAAACTCCATCATCCACACCTTTGATGAATATGGCATCTATGCGGTAAATTCCACTATAAATGCCGAAAACCTTGTAATGAACAACTGTCAGAATGCGGATTTAGGCATTTTTAAGGGCGGAAACTATAATATTGTCCATTCCACTTTGGCTAATTATTGGCAACTTACCGGAACTGGAAGTGGTTTGGCGATGTATGCCACCAACGAATGGATTAACAGTAACGGCCAGACGGAAACCGCGCCACTGAGCCTGAATATCGGCAATTCCATACTTTACACAAAAACTGCCAATGCGGTACAGTTTAAACCAATAAGCGGGCAGACATTCAATTACCAAATCCGCAACTCCCTGCTGAAGTATGATACAGGTGCCGGCTTTGATTTTGATGCCAGTCCCGGAATCATTAATTCTTTTAAGAATACAGATCCCGGGTTTTTAAGCTATTATACTGAAAAAATGAATTTACGTGTAGCTGCAGACTCTTACGCCAAAGGGAAAGGTGCCGCAGGTATTGCCGCAACTGTGCCGCTGGATATTGTTAAGATTTCACGTACAGCTAACCCTACATTGGGCGCGTACCAATAAAATATTCAACAAAACAGTAATGGAACCGGAAATAACAGCCCTACAGAAGCAGGTAGACCATTGGATTAAGACCGTGGGTGTCCGCTATTTCAACGAGCTTACCAATATGGCTGTGCTTACCGAAGAAGTAGGCGAAGTGGCGCGGATCATAGCCAGAAGATATGGAGAACAGAGTGAGAAAGAATCAGACAAAAGCAAAGATCTCGGGGAAGAACTGGCGGACGTATTATTCGTCACTTTGTGTTTAGCCAACCAAACAGGAACCGATTTGCAGGCAGCATTTGACAAAAAGATGAAGTTGAAAACAGAGCGGGATGCCAGCCGCCATTACAACAATGAAAAATTAAAACCTTAAATGCAAAAAAATCTTACCGTCCTCCTTTTACTTCTATTCGGTTTGTCCCTGGCACAAGTTACAGTTCCCTACAGGGTTGGTGATAAATTCGGCATCTCCGATGAAAACGGGAAGATGCTTATCCCTGCAACTTATGATGTAATTGACGTACAGGCACCCGGGGAATTTACCGCGACCAAACGAAGTGCAGGCGGTTTCAAAACCACATACCTTACTGATAATAAAATCAGGCTTAGCGATACAGATTACAACTACTTCAACCAGGATTCTTCCTTCATAACTGCAGTCAAGCTAAAAAATACGAGGGATTTCCGGGCCGATGATTCCCGAAACAGTGTCACAGATGTCTACACTTTAAATGGTAAAAAACTCTTCGAACAGTCGTTTCGTTTTGTTAATTTCATTGAAGATGAGAGGAAGCCTACTTTGAAAGATGAAATTCTGATCCTTACCAATGACCTGAACGGTAAGTACAGTTTGCATTTGCTTAATAAAAAAACAACGAAGGTAGTTAAGACCTTTTTTGAGAATGCTGTTGATGTGGATACGGATTACGACCGGCTCCCTTCCAGTTTCAACGTAAAATATGTTTTGGCAAGAGAAACAACCGTGAATCAGCTCACGATAACCTTCGAAAACGGCAGGATAAAAACGCAGGATACAAAAACTGTTTCGCCTTCATCAGGCATGGGCAGGTCCGTGTCCGAAAGTTACAGCTCGTTTTCACCCCCGCCCCCGCCACAGGCGTCCGCACAGGAAGGAATAAAATCCACGCCAAAAAAACCGGAGCAAAAAAGTGATAAAATCGTTCTGGAAATTAAAACAGTAGAGCTGAATAAGAGATATACTGAACCTAATGCCGACCAGACCCTGACTTTTGTAAATCAAAAGCTTACTCCCGAATACGCAAATCTGGTAAAAGTGAATGAGAAATGGGGCTATTTTGGCAACCAGACAAAGAACTGGATTCTACCACCTGCTTATGATGAAATAATCCTGGACGAAGGAAAATGTGTTTTCTGCAGTACCTATGTTGTTCGGGAAGGTGAAGTATACCGCATCATTGAAATAGAGAACAGCAAACAAAAAATTTTCGCCGGAAAATTTGAAAAATTCCCTCATTTTTCAAAGAAAGATTACGGAAGAAAAGGTTTTCAGTTGATACAGCTTTTTAATAAGGATGGTAAGTTCTTCGCATATGCCAATCAGGACGGTAAAGTATATTACAGCAAATGAAACTCTCAAAATCTACACTTTTAAGTAATAAAACCATTACTGTCAGCGGTTCGAAAAGCATATCGAACCGTTTACTCATTCTGCATGCGCTGTTCAGTAATATAAGAATTGCGAATCTTTCCGATTCTCAGGATACAAAATTACTCCAGGCCGCGCTGGAAAACAGTTCAGATACGATCGATGTTCATCATGCGGGAACGGCTATGCGCTTCCTCACTTCATACCTGGCCATTCAGGAAGGAAGGACAACGCTGTTAACCGGTTCGGACAGAATGAAACAGCGACCAATTAAACCTCTGGTTGATGCTTTGAAGCAATTGGGCGCAGAGATAGATTACGTGGAACATGAAGGCTATCCCCCTTTAAAGATTACGGGGCACAAACTAAGCGGTGGCGAGGTGAAAATTCCGGCAAATGTGTCCAGCCAGTTTATCACGTCACTTATGCTGATAGGGGCAAAGCTGGAGAATGGTATCACGATAATCCTGGAAGGGAAGATCACCTCTATTCCTTATCTTGAGATGACACTGAAGATCCTGCGTACACTCGGGATCAGCAACAGTTGGGAAGGCGACATCATTAAAGTGGAACCCAATATGCAGACAGAAAAATATTCTCAGATCGTGCCGTTTACAATAGAAAGCGACTGGAGTTCGGCGTCATACTTCTATTCGCTAGCGGCTATCGGACGCAACAGCATCAGCTTAAAATGCTTTAAACCATTTTCCCTTCAGGGCGACTCCGCCATCAGGGAACTTTATTGGAAATACTTCGGCGTGAATACCATTTCCGAAGGTGCAGAAGCTAAAATATCACTTTTGCCAGACAGCAACTTTAAATATCCGGAGCTTATTGAACTCAATATGAATGCATGCCCGGACATTGCACAAACCATTTGCGTAACGGCTGCCGCATTAAAGATCCCATTTCACATAACCGGTCTGGAAACTTTAAAAATAAAGGAAACAGACAGGCTGTCGGCACTTCAAAATGAACTCTTCAAGATTGGCTGCCTTACTGAAACCACAGACGAGGCTATCTGGAGCAGTAATTTTATAGAGCCCGCTGCAAATATCAGCATTGAAACGTACAGCGACCACCGCATGGCCATGAGTTTTGCACCTTTCTGTCTGATAAAGGAATTAAGTATTGAAAATGAAGAGGTAGTGGAGAAATCCTATCCCAATTTTTGGTCAGATCTTGCACAGTGCCTGACCCCACATACAGATTTAAATGAAAAGCAATAAAACAATAATCATAACGGGTACTTCCGGCGGTATAGGTTTCACACTTGCAGAATATTTTGGCAAAAAAGGCCATAAAGTGTTCGGCCTGAGCCGTAAAACTGCAGAATCACCTTTTTTCACTACAATTCCTACAGATATTACAGACAATAACCAGGTTCAGGCGGCTGTCCGCAAAGTTTTAGAAGGCGGACAAACTATCGATCTTCTGATCAATAACGCCGGTATGGGAATGGTGGGTGCTGTAGAAGATTCAACAAAGGAAGACATCTGGAAACTCTTTAATCTGAACCTCGTTGGGGCAGTTCAGTTAATGTCGGCAGTACTGCCCACAATGCGGACTCAGAAAAGCGGACAGATCATTAATATTTCCAGCCTCGGGAGTGAAATGGGCCTGCCCTTCCGTGGGTTTTATTCAGCTTCAAAATCTGCATTGGATAAAGTTACAGAAGCCATGAGATATGAGGTTTCACCATGGAATGTCCAGGTTTGCTCACTTCACCTGGGTGATATTAAAACGAAGATTGCGGAAAACCGCGTAAAAACCGCAGTATCTGATCCCTACAAAGCAACCTTTGCCAAAGTTCATGATTTAATGAATTCCCACGTAGATGACGGCACTGAACCTTTGGATGTAGCGGTTTATATTGAAAAGCTGGTCTTAAAAGACAGTTGGAAAGCGCACTATTATTTCGGGAAATTCGGTCAGAAAATCGGCATCCCTTTAAAATGGATCTTACCTCAGAATTTTTATGAAAGGCTGATGAAAAGGTACAATAAGCTGGACTGAGAACTTTACTGTACCGATTTAGCGCAATGAAAATATAAAATAACCGTTCTTTGCCTACGCTGCCATCGTGAGCCGATTACTCCAAATATCATTTCTTCTCTTATGTGTGTTCATCAATGCGCAGCAAAAGGAATTCTGGCTTATCGATGTACAAACCAACAGCAAAAAGGTGGTTAAGGATTCACTGGCCGCTACAAAATATCTGGACTCACTGGCCGAAAGCAATTACTTTTTCACTGAAGTGAAGAACGTTCATGACGAAGTATTACGGACCAAAATTTACTATGACAAAGGCCCAAATTATAACACTGCGAATGTAAAACTGTCGGACAGTATTGCTGCCGACCTTACCTCCTCCAGGAACTTCTACACCAAAAACCTGGATTCAGTACGGAAGAGTATCAGCCAAAAATATGTGGATCTGGGCTACTCCTTCAGCCGTGTAAAAACAAAATACCTGGGCATTGAAAAAGGAATTCCGCAGGTGCAACTGTCCGTAAACAAAAACAGGCAAAGAAAAATAGACGGTTTCGTACTGAAGGGTTATGAAAAGGCACCCAAAAGATTTGTGAAAAACCTTGAAAAAGAGTTCAAATCGCGGAAATACGGCGATGAAAATCTGCTGTCTATAAACCGAAGCCTCCAAAACCATCCGTTTGTTTCTCTGGAAAGGCCTCCTCAAACACTTTTTACCCAGGACTCTACCAATATCTATCTGTTTCTGCAGAAGAAAAAAGTTAATTCCTTTGATGGGATGCTGGGATTTGGAAATGACAAGGAGGAGAAATTCACTTTCAACGGCACACTGAATCTGAATTTCAGGAATGTTTTCAATGGTTTTGAAAGCATCTCACTTTACTGGCAGCGAAATCCGGACCGGGGGCAAACCTTCGACCTGAAAACTGATATTCCCTATCTTTTTCAGTCTAATGTAGGAGCCAGTGTCAACATGAATATCTTTCGGCAGGATTCCACGTTTGCCAATGTGAAAGTGCTGCCGGCGGTCTACTATAACCTCTCCAGCCGGCAAAGGCTGGGCCTTCGCGGCACCTTTGAAACCTCTACCGTACTGGACTCACTCTATGTGCAGGGTACGGACTATACCCGAAAAGGAGCCGGTCTGTGGTACGACTACACTGCACCTACGGAAATTGAACTTTTCCTGCACAAAACCAGGGTACGTGCTGAAGCCGATGCGCTCTTTACCAATTATTCCGCGGCAAATTTAGATGCTACACAAATGCGCTATTTCCTGGCTGCCGAGCATAACCTGCGCCTGCGCGGCAACAACTATCTGAACCTGAAAGGGGAATCTGCAATGCTGAGTTCTAAGAATGACCTTACCACCAATGAACTCCTGCGTTTTGGTGGCTGGAACTCGCTCCGGGGCTTCAATGAGGAGGCACTGTACGCCGATTTCTATTATTACGGCGCCGCCGAATACCGATATCTCGTAAACAACCAGGCCTTCTTCGACGTGTTCCTGCAATACGGACAACTTTATAACAAGGTCGCCGACCTTAGGCCCCAACTCTACAGTTTTGGTCTGGGTTTCAACTTCTTTCTTCCGATCGGGCTTATGAGCTTCCAGATCTCCAACGGTAACGAGTTCGGCAACGAAATCAAATTCGGAGACACCAAGATCCATTGGGGAATTCTAACACGTTTTTAATAAGGAGCATTTTGCCAGGCACTTCGGTGTGCACTGTTCCGCCCGCTGTCCGCTACCACGGGCGCCCGTAACCGCTACCATCGGGGCTATAATCCCGGAATTACCTTCTTATGCGGAATTATGAAGTGACAATGAAGTTCCGGGAATAAACATCGGTGGTACATTCACCTAAAGATAAGGAATCAATTGGCGCAGTCACCGTATATTTCCCCCCTAAACCTATCACTGTTAATCGCTATATTCATTAAAATTTTTAATGTTTTCCATACAACCTATTTAAAATCTTTCTAATTTCGTAAGGCGTTGCATATCAATTCTGCAACTTAAGGGCTTCGACAGTTACAGGCACCAACCTGTGTGAAAGGAAATTGGTACCAAAGGATTCTTTCACAACAAACCAAAAACTACCAACCACAAAACTCCGTAAAATGCCCGATCTCTCAAAATCAGCACTGAATCTATTGCAGGATTTGGACTTGGAATCTGCACAGCAAATCCGGCCACAGCAACTTGAATCCCTGATCACTACGCTACAGAAATCTCACGTACGCGAAAAACCTGCTGCGGCCGTACGGAGCTCCAGATTGGTTTTGGAAAAGTCCAAAAATAATGAAATACTGAAACTGAAGAATCTCGGGCAAACTACAGTTCCTCCCGCAGCCCGTCCGGAATATGAGGTGGAATCCCGGGAATCTTTCCCAGCCTTTTCCGCAATGACAAACAGCCTGGACCTGAGTTCCCACTTCACGGTAGCAGACAAAATAATGGGTCCCTTTAAAACCGTGGACGGACTGGAAATACTGATCAATATTTACCGCTATATCGACGACTTCAAAATCCTGTTCCCGGGAGAAGCTCAGGCCGCCCTGATCATACCTGTGCGTTTACCGCGTATTGTTATGGCCGGCACACGGTACAGTACCCTAACTCTAATTAAAGGAAGCGTCTGGATAAGGGCGGACCTGCTCGATCCCACCGCACCCAGGGAAAAATACGTCGGTCTTCGTATATCTTCCGGGTCAGTAAAGCTTGGTGGTAACTTCCCACCGGGCAATAACTTCGTTCAGGTACCTAAGACCTCGCAGATGGAATGCGAATTCAATCTGGATAATTCCTACCAACCTGAAAACATTGAGCCCATTGGAACGGATGGCAAGAACTCGGTTTTCACTCCCTCGTCATCACTCAAGCTGAAATCTTTAAATTCCCGCTTTCGGGTCACGGCCAATGGAAAGTTCAACGGCAAGACTTTGGGCCAGGAAATCAGTCTGAGTTCTTTTGATACCACCTTTGCATGGGATGCTGCTAAAAACAATGTGGTTCTGGACCTTAACTCCGCTGATAATCAATTTACCGTAAAGAAATCAGAATCTACACTGTATCATCTGGAGGGCAGATGCCAGATAGCCAATTTCCGGTGGCTGCTGCCAAGCCGAACCCTTCAGCAAAACCAAAGTATTGAAGTTAAATTCAACGGTGCACTGGGAGCTACTCTTGGCGAGGGTCTGCAATGCAACTGGGACGGTATCCGGGAAGCAGATACGATGGTGAACATTAATGACTGCGAAATTATTTTCATGAGCGGACTTGTACTTATCAATTCGGAAAAGGCACATTTCGGTGCCCTTCAGGACCGGCTTAAGCTTTGGCAGCATTCGCAAGAAAATACCGAAAAAATGGATTTGCAGGTGCGTTTCATGGATTATGGATCATTGCAAATAACGTCTCAGAGCAACCAAATGGACATGGTAGGCGCACTTGCTGATACCGAATTCTACATTAACAAACCCTTGCTGGCGGACAACAGGCCCGTTCATCCAAAATCTAAGAAAAGCATGTATGCCAAGGGACACGGCATAACAGGCAAAAAAATAATGATCCTGGACAGCGACATGCTTACAGAAGACCAGGTGCCGGGGGCAAATACTCCACTGCTTAAATATCAGTTTGCGCTCCAAAACGCTTATTTTACAACCACTGAAGAACAGGGTTTATTTCTTAATGCCAAATACGACGCTGAAAATCACGTATACGAAGGCAGTTTACTACTGCAATACGGGATTTTCCATGTGCTGCCTACCCTGCCTCACCCGTATACTGCCAACCGGTATGTTCACGAAAAAACGCGTGCTGCCGGTGTCTCAGGAACGTTCCAGGCAATTGTGGAATGGAGTTTAGAAAGCGGGGAGAGCACCGCTAATGTGACCTTTAAAATGAACCGGCAGTTCAATGAACAGAGCGTCACGTTTAACACTTCGAATATTGTAAACGCTACCCGGTACAAATCTCAGGAGTTGCGCATGAGCAACAATTTCATGCTGTTTGATGTCAGTACCGAATCGGATCACTGGGGCGTGGCATTTACAACGGAAAACCGCGGGATCATGCGTAAACTGTATTCGCATGACATTAATATAACGGGTGAGAAGGTGGTAACCATCAACAAAAATTATCTGCAGACTCCAATGGGTTTTATGCAAGGTCTTACGCTCCCACATGTAAGTTGGGAACCGGTGGCCAATATTACCGCACCAGACCATGGCATGGATCCGCCGGCAGGAATTCTAAACCAAAACAATAACAGCATACCTACAGTCTTCTCGCAAATATATAATAAGGCGGTAAAAATACATCCGCGGGATTATATGCAGAATTTTCGGCAGACGCTGAAATTTCCTGATGAGGAAAGCAAAAATCTGCATTCAAAAATTCTTTTCACATTACCCAATGGCAAACTGTCAGTTGTATCACTCAATCCGTACAGTGCTGAAAAAATGTATCAGAAAGGACATTTGGATTTCATTATGCCCAAATTTGAACATCAGAATCAAATTTTGCGCGGTGGTCTGCAGTTCCGGATTGCTGCATACAAGGATCCTAATCCCGACCAGCCACCCCGCATGAGAGGAAAAACGGAACAGCTTTATAATTTAACAGATTTCCCGGACATCAGCATTTTAGGGCAATCTGTGACCACGATATTTAATGAATCTTTCAACAAGAATCAGGAAGTGGACATAGGCGTTCCTATAACTCATATTGATTTTTCCGGTTATGGCGCCAGCACCTTCAGCAACTGGCAAAATCCTACTGCAAAGTTTGCATCCATCGCCCAGGCTAAATTTGACATTTTGAAAGGGCGAACCGCATATGAACTTGTACAGGCCGTAAGCGTAATTTATCCCTGGGGAATCTGTACCACAAGGACAGTGACCTTTCTGAGGAACAATAATGCCGTCATCTTCCGGGAGGACAGCGGCTGGGTGGCCAAAAGTGACGGTCTCTTCGATTTCAGTTTTCACTGGCCGACAAATAACTCTACTGACTTTTACCCTAATATTTATGACATTTATCCCGGTTTGGTGCAGGGATTATTTAATGTTACCAACATCAGGGAAGATTATAATGACGTGATAAAATTTAGCTATGTATTACAGAACGGAGATTTTTCCGTCAATAACAGTGTTCTTCAGACCAATGCATCAGGGACAAAAGAGGCAGAGTTTGTAGCTGTATATTTTGACGCTGATGTGAAACTTGATCCCCTGGATAAGCAGGTTACAGGTAAACGGTTCAAAGGCTATCTTCAGCTAAGGCCTCAGGGGGTACCGGTGCCGGCAAGGATACTTCGACAGATATTAAATAAAAGCCAAAATCCGGTCAGCGGCGGGATTGATGCAGTACTACCCGTAGAAAGAACTTTACAGAAGTTTAAAAGTAATGCGATAGAGGTAAATTCTTCCTATCAGAATGATAATGCAGGAGCTATAACCTTCGTGGCTTCCGTAAAGGGATCGGTGATATTGCCTCCGGACGGAAGTTGGAGCGTGGTGGAAGTGGATAAATCTTCGGGTGTGGTTCAGAACCTGAAAACCGGAAGCACAGTCGGTTTAGTGAAGGATGGGTTAAGGCCTAAAAATCACGGCTACCCTTTTCAGCTTAATTCGACCAAAACCCTGGTCGCATTCCCGGACGGATTAAAGAATTCATTGAACAGCTTCAGCAAAACCTATGGTTTCCTTCAGAATACCGAAACACAGAAACTCCTGCTTAATTCTGTACAGTATAATAAAGGTCAGGCTGAAAAATACACTACTGACCCAGCCCTTCTGGCCGACAGTTTCAGGCTGCTTAACTCCAAAGGGCCTTTCCCCAATCTAAGCGAGGCAATAAAAGTGGATAATGCCGCGCAGACGGTTATAGACCTATTACCTGACGGAACCGTAAGTGGCGGAGTGAAAAAGATATTCAACTACGAAGTTCCCTCTGATTTCACCTATGATATTGTAGGGAAGAAAGGTGATGCTTTCAGGATTTACCTCAATTATAACGCGGTAGATAAGAACGGCAATCCGACGCAGAAATCGGTGATCAAGTATGTGACGGATTCGGTATCGGAAGACCGGTGGAGTAACCAAATGCACAATCTAACTGTGGGGGTTGACCTTGTTTTTAAACCCATCATGTACATTTCGGGAGACTTTGGTAACGGTAAAAAGATAAGTGCAGGACTTAATACCGGCAGCAGTCCGCAGTTAAAACTCTGCAAAGAACTGCAGACCATATACGATATCCTGGAATTCCTGAACAATCTGGATCCTTCACAACCTTCCGAAGCGGTAAAAAAAGCACTCAAAATTGTCATGAGCAATTCGGCAGACAGTTGGGAATATAAATTTAAAGCAGATAAGGAAATTCCGTTGGTAAAGTTCCCCTTTGATCCTGTCAACTATAACTCTCCCACCACACCGCTCAAACTGGACGCCTTCTTCCGGTTGGGAGTTTATTTCAATCAGCCAATCAAGATTCCAAATACAATAGATCAGCTGAAGCCCTCAGTAGGCGCATATCTGGAGCTGGGCGCAGATCTTCGGGTAATGTGCGTGAGCGTAGCTGCGGCTACAATTTATGCCGTAGGACGGGCTGAAGTAGGCTTGGCCGCCGACCTTAATACGCCGCCAACGCTTTATTTCAAATTTGGATTCGGTGTGGAACTGGCGGTTGGATTACCCGTAATTGGATCTGTAGCGGTAATGTTTATGGTGGGTGTAGATATAAAGATAAACAGTGTAGACGTCATCGTAGGCGCATTCATCTACTTCAGAGGCCGGGTTGAAATTCTGGGAGGTATTGTAACCATAACCATCTCCATCGAAGCAGCCGGGCAGATTCATAAAAAAGTGGACTCCAGCCAACCCACTAACTGTATTGCCAAATGCACATTTGCGCTCGATATTTCTATTGCGTTTGTCATCAACATCAATTTTACAGAAACCTGGGAGGAAACCAGACAAATCAGTTAACCAAACAAGACTAACCCATGGAACCCCTATACAGTTTACTTACATTTCCGCAGAAATATGAATCCGGCAGGCTTTACTTTAATATTATGGTTTTGCCCAGAAATATAAATCTGCTGGAAATAATCAACGGAAATATTCCAGCATTTGCGGATACCCAGTTTGAACTTGAAACAAATTTGATTAGCGGTCTGGATGGGCTTCCGCTCTTTTCTGCTGCCACAGTCACTGCAGTTCCGACTATTATTTCCTCAGCAACCAATAAAAGAAATATAATTGATGCCGTAATACAGCAACTGGAACTGAACGATGGCCTGAAGGTAACCTCCGATAAAACCCTCAATAAAGACTCAGGCGCGGCACAACAGGTTCAGCAGTACGCTGCGAAAAATGTCGCGATCAGGAAATATTTGCCGGAAACGTACCGGAAGGCTTTCAACTTTACAAGCCCCAGGACACGATTTGCGGTTACAGACGATGAATATGAATGTATCATCAAAAATAAAGACAAAAAAAACATTGATCCTGTTACTGACAGAAATTATATCTCCTGGGGGAAACTGATGGCCTTCGTCCTGCGTAATCCGTTGCTGGCTGAAAAAGCTGGCTTCATTATCAAGGCAAGTATAGAGGTAGATCCGTCTGTCCTTAAAAAAGGAGCATGGCTGTTTCACCGCTTCGATCCCGGCAGTCCTTTTGGCACTGTGAATACTGCTGTTTATGCTTCAAGAATTCCGGCACTTAAGGCGGACCGCAGGCTTTTTGCTCCGGTGCTTTTCCCGGTTAGAGATGTTGCCCTCAATAATGCCACCTACGATGAGGTTATGCAGGAATCCCTGCTTTATAATGATGGTTTTGCCAAAATTATACATGCAAACCAGCCAATAAATCAGGATTTGCTTCAGGAAAAAGATACGTCCAATCCCCCGGTAATGGATGTAGGCATACGGTTAGGCTGGGATGACGAACAGCTTATCATATGGGGCAACCGGCAACTGCGCCAAAAAGATGAAATTACGGAGCAGAAAATTGATGCGCCACTAGGTGTTTTCGGATATAAAGTAGATGTACGGAAACTGGGGGATTCAAAATGGTTTTCACAAAATCAGATAGTACCGCGACAGGATATGGTAATTGCTGGGGAAACCTTGATTCCGGCGCTGCAACCCTTTGAACTGCCAACAGAAGTTTACCCCACTTCACATGGAAGCACAATGGAGGACGGCTTCTGGCTGCCGATGTATTTTGCTTCCTGGAACGGCAAGTGCATGGTGGTTCCTGATAAAGAGGCGGAGGACATCTATCATTTGGCAAAAGCAAGAGTACCCGTGCAGAAAGCGGGCAGTAGCAATGCCATCAATCTGAAACCAAAACAAACTTTACATCCCTACCGGCAGGACGAAGATCAAAAACTGGATCTGATCTACGGAAACGACTATCAGTTCCGCATCCGGCTTATGGATATCTCAGGGGGTGGTCCGCAGCGGGAGCATGAACCGCTGAACGGCGGCCAAAGACCTGTTGCTGATGTGCATTTCAGAAGGAATGTATCAGCAGGAAAGCTGAATATTGTTAATGTGGACACTTTTCATAACCTTCAGAATGCTTTAATTGTTAAGGATACAAGTGTTTTGGAGAACATCCTGGACAATTCAAATATCTTACGTGTAAAAAGACCGCTGCTAAGTTACCCTGCCGTAGCATTTACCGGTAAATATTTGAATGCAGCTGCACTGCTTAAAGAAAGAATTGACAACCTTCCACTTCCGCAAAATGCGGATGACCGTAATCAGCACACTGTAGGATTACCGGACCCCGATGTTAAAACATTTAAAATCCTGGTGGAAGTAAAATCCCTGGAAATGGATAATGTGCGGTCGCTGAATGGCAGGGATTGCTTTTTCCCCTGGAAAGAAAAAATATTTAAAATACCGTTTGATGAAGTTACTGAGAATTATGATTTTGAAGCGGAAATAAACATTATATATCAGGATATAAAGATACTGGCGCCATTAGATGATGACGGACCTACTGATTTGATACTGCCTACGTCGCGCGAAGTGCGCCTTACCCTTGTACCTATTGTAGACGGTGCAGACGTGGACGGCGACTATGCCGCACCTTTTATAAAAGAAGGTGCCAGCATACAGTTAACATCCTTTAGAGCTGCAGACGACGAGCGAGACTTATTGTCTCCGGTAAGGGGCGGCCTCCGCGCATTTTACCTGCAGCCCGACAGGCATCCTGAACTCGCTGCGATATCGAAAGTAAAACTGGATCTGGTAAAAATCTCGTCAAACAACACTTCGGCGGAACTCCAGAGATTGGGAGAGGCATTGGATTTAACAGTATATAATCTTACCCTTGAAGGACAGAAGGGCCAACGGGTTCAGTTTGGCGTGAGTAATGAACTTCGGCATTCACTGTCGCCGGATTCGGGATCAATTTCGTTTTCAAGCACTAAGGAACTTTTTAACCGGTGGCTGGTCGCGTTGGACTTTAGCCTGCTGCGGGACTGGTCCTGGAAAGGACTGCACGAAGACAGTTTAACAGTATTCAGAAAGATAAACCGGCCGGGTGAAAAAGAGGAAGAAGTAGGCAGTATAAGCGTCAAAGATGTGGCGAGTATGTCTATGCTCCTTGATGCAGACCGCCAGCAAAGCAGAATTCTCTTTCTGGACAGTATAGACCCGGATAAATTCCTTAAACCTTTTCCCAGGGAAATTTCAGCGGAATACCGGGTGGTAATCAATTTAAAAAAAGGTTATGAGGAAACTGCGCAAGACCTTCCCGGGACCTTAAAGATTGACCTGCCTGTTACCACAATACCTCACCAAATTCCAAAGATGGTTTCTGCAGGCGTGGCCATGAGCGAGTACGGATATGATAAAGAATACTACCGTTCATCGGATGAGCGACAGAAATACATTTGGTTTGAATTTGATGAGCCACCCACAGACCCACGCGATACGTACTTTGCCAGGGTATTGGCCCATTCACCCGATCCCTATATTTGCAGTATAGATAATGAACTACTAACGAACATCAGTGAAGATCTTCCGTGGAGTTTAAATCCGGAAAGTATCAGGGAAATTATTCCGGGAATGAGCAATGATTTTGCAGGAATAGGAATAATGCAGGAGATGGTACCTGCATCAGCAGAAAATACCAGGACTTATCTGCTGCCTTTACCCCACGGTCTGCATAACAACAGTGATGAATTATTTGGCTTTTTTACTTATGAGATCCGAGTTGCTCATAAGAAGGATTTATGGAGCACAGCGCAGGGCCGCTACGGACGTCCCTTGAAGGTGAATGGTGTACAGCATCCGGCACCGGAACTGGTGTGCGGTGCCTACCGCGTGGAGACCGCCGATCAACTTTCTCCCAAGGAAATTGAGATTACGGCTACCTTCGCAAATGCTGTGTTAAACGGCGAGGACATAACGGCGTTTCCGCCTAATACTTCGCTTTGGTATCTTCTGTACACTCAAGTAATGCAGGCAGATGGTGAATCTTTCCGAAATATACTGATAGACTCCGGACAGATGTTTTATGAACCGCGGAAAACGCAGTCGGGGGCCATATTAAAAAGTGAGGGTAATAAAAAAGGAACTGCACGGCTCACGGTGAAATCAATAGGAAACAAACTGGCAGAGCTCGGACTTCCCCGGACTAACAATCTGAGCGTGGTGGCAGTAGAAATGTTTCCGATGAGTAATAAGTGGCAGTATGACATCAGGAACAGGAAGAGTGGTAATTCAATTTCCTATGACGAATATGTTAAAAACCGCAACGTTGCAAACCCCCTTACGGAAATGCTTGGGCAGTACCGAATTTACCGCAGTTCCAAACTTGTTCCAATAACTGAAGTGTGCTGTGAGGATTGCTAGTGGTTTCTGGTGATTAGTGATTAGTGATTGGTGATTGGTGATTG
>CAYXUO010000044.1:0-15472 GCA_964468335.1 uncultured Chryseobacterium sp.
ACGGAAAGATGATTTATGCCCTTATCTGCGGTCTCGTATTTCTGCTGCAAACCATATACATGATGTACAGTATGCCTACTCCCGCCTGGTTCTGGGTAGCTGGTGTATTGGTATGGTCACTGGTGTGGGTGGGCTACAGACTGGCTGATAATTCAAAAATAATAAAAAGATAATATGGAACTTGGAGCATTTTCTGTAAGCCTGAATGTACGGGACATTCAGCAATCGTATGAATTTTATAAAAAACTGGGTTTTGAGCAAATGGGCGGAAATATAGACCAGAAATGGCTTATTTTACGTAATGGAACTACCGTTATCGGTCTTTTTCAGGGTATGTTTGAAAAGAATATCTTAACCTTCAATCCGGGCTGGGATCAGAATGCCGCTAATCTTGAAAATTTTCAGGATGTTCGGGAAATCCAAAAACAACTGAAAGCGGCCGGTTTATCTTTGGATAAGGAAGCTGATGAAAATACCTCAGGACCGGAACATGTGGTATTACAGGATCCGGACGGGAATGTGATTATGCTGGACCAGCACCGCTAAATTTAAGATAACTTATGAGAATTCTGAAAATTACTGCTTACGTAGCGGCAGCCTTGCTCTTGGTATGGATTGTCGCGGCAGCCTTAATATCCGGTGACTGCAAATTTGAGAAATCAATCGCCATTAATGCTCCGGCCAACCGGGTATGGCTAAATACAAATAGCCTGAGAGCTATGGATTCGTGGAGTCCGTGGCAGGAAAAGGATCCGAATGTGAAAAAAGATTGGTCCGGCAGCACAGGTCAGCCCGGTGAGCAGCAGTGCTGGGAAGGAAATGATGCCGTTGGCAAGGGTTGTATTAAAGTGCTGAAAGTAGATTCTGTCGCAAAAAGGATTGATATTGAAATGAAGTTCTTAACGCCCTACGAAAGTGAGGCCATGGAGTATGTTATAGTGCAGCAATATCGGGCCGGCAGCAAAGTAACGTGGGGATTTACTTCAGAAATTCCGTTTCCTTTCAGCCCAATGAAACTTTTTATGGATCTGGAGGATCAGATTGGTCCCGATTTCACCTTAGGTCTGCAGAAACTGAAGGCGTTATCAGAAAGACCCTAAATAGCTTAGTATCGCAGAATTAAATCAATACGAATCAAACAATTAATATATAAACTATGGCAACAGTAAATGTGTATTTAACCTTCAACGGGAACTGCGAAGAGGCTTTCAACTTCTATAAATCGGTATTTGGTGGCGAATTTCCCTACATCGGGAGATTTGGAGATATGCCAGCAGAGGGCAATGAAAAAATGTCGGATATTGAAAAAAACCGTATAATGCATGTTTCACTCCCGATTTCCCAGGAAACGATGCTAATGGGAAGTGATACCGGCGGCGAATGGTCCACCGGCTTCCTGCAGGGAAACAATTTTGCTCTCTCTCTAAATACCGATTCACGCGAAGAGGCAGACCGTTTGGCAACCGCACTTTCTGAAGGGGGAGTTGTAACCATGCCAAATGCCGAAACGTTTTGGGGTGCTTACTTCGGTATGTGGACAGATAAATTCGGAATCAACTGGATGGTGAATTATGATGATCCTGCAAAGGTTCAGCACTAAGTCGTGCATAATTAAAAATACAAAAACTGCTGAGCGTTCAGCAGTTTTTTTTATCAAAACAAATAAGATTATAAAAAAGCCATTAGCTTCTGATCCACTTCCAGAGTTCTTTTAATGTAGCCTTATTTCCATACATCAGGATTCCTACACGGTAAACCTTGGCCGCGATAAATACCATAAGAAACGTGCTCATTATCAGCAGGAACATTGAGAGTGCAATTTCCCATATCGGCACCCCAAACGGAATACGTGCCACCATTGCTACAGGAGAGGTAAAAGGAATGATGGACAGCCAGAAACCGAGCGGACCGTTCGGGTTATTGATAATGGTGATGCTGCCGTACATACCGATCATCAGCGGGATGATGGCGAAAAGCGTAAACTGCTGTGTTTCTGTCTCATTATCTACCGCAGAACCAATGGCAGCATACATGGAACTGTAAAAAATATATCCGAACAGGAAGAAAAAGAGAAAAACAGCAATAACAACAGGCACGTTCATTTCCAGCAATATATGTGAAACTTCGCCGGCAATCTGCGCAAAGTCTACCTTTTCTACCACCTGCTCACTTCCGGCAGGCAGGTTATTTTTCATGGCAGCAAAACCGGTATTCAAAAATACCGCTCCCAAAATGGCCATCGTAATCCAAACGCTGAACTGTGTAAGCGCCACCAGGGTAACACCCAGGATCTTGCCCATCATCAGTTCAAATGGCTTCACGGACGAGATCAAAATTTCAACAACGCGGTTGTTTTTTTCTTCCAGTACACTTCTCATCACACGTACACCATAGATAATTATAAACATAAAAACAGCATACATCAGCACCATTCCAAGGCCATATTTCACACCGAAATCAAGGTCTGTATCTACCTGGCTTTTATCATTTACATTACTGCTTTTAAGCTCAAAATTTCTGTCCAGCTGAACGATCTTCTCTTCATCTATATTGAGTTGTTTTATCCTGACCTGACGTAATACCTCAGATAGGTCATCAACAATTCGCTGTTTGGTTTCAAAACCGATCTTATCATTCACCAGCAGTTTTGAATTCTTTTCCAGCAGGTCAAATTTGCTTCCTTCCAATGGAGCCAGGATCAACAGGCCATTGGTCTCTTCCATGTCCTTAAGTCCGTGCATAAGCTGACTTTCGGACGCGGGATTCACAAAAACATATTTCAGCTTATCATCAGATTTCAGTTTACCCTGAAACAGGCCCCCTTTGTCTATAACATTAACTGTGTACTGGGTTTCATTGGCCTTTAGCATTACTGCGATAAAAGCGCCGAATGCAATCATAATGACGGGAGCCAGAATGGTAAGGATAATAAAGGATTTCTTTTTTACCTGAGTCAGGTATTCACGTTTGGTGATTAAAAAAATATTCTTCATGTTGAAGGTCTGTGCGTAATATAAGCTTAGATGATACTGGGAGAAACAGGTGTAGGTGCGGCATGGCCTTCACGCACGGCGGTGATGAAAACTTCGTTCATGCTGGGAATCTTCTCGTCAAAGGATCGGACTTTTCCTATTCCTACAAGTTCGGAGATCAGGTGATTCTGGTTGCCGTTGTTGCTTATTTCAAACGTAACAAGCTCATTAGCAGTCAAGAAATTGTTTATGTTATGAACGGACCGGAAATTTTCAAATAGCTGCAGATCAACATCCGAAAGCGTAACCCCAAAAATATTTTTCTTGAACTGTTCCCGAACATCAAACACTTTACCGTCCAGGATCTTTCTGGAATTATTAATCAGTGCCACATAATCGCACATTTCCTCTACGCTTTCCATTCGGTGAGTGGAGAGGATAATAGTTGTACCGCGTTCTTTCAGTGCCAGTATCTGGTCTTTAATCAGGTTGGCATTTACGGGATCGAAACCGGAGAAGGGTTCGTCCAGAATTAGCAGCTTGGGTTTATGCAGCACGGTGACTACAAACTGTATCTTTTGCGCCATCCCTTTGGAAAGTTCGCTAAGCTTTTTTTTCCACCACTGGTCTATGTTCAGTTGTTCAAACCAGTATTTAGCCTCATGCAGCGCTTCGCTTTTGCTCATTCCTTTAAGTTCACCGAAATAGAGAAGCTGGTCGCCCACGGTCATGTTCTTGTATAGACCCCGCTCTTCGGGCATATAGCCGATATCGCGAATGTGGCTTGGGTTCAGTTTTTCACCGTTGATGAAAACTTCACCGCTGTCGGCCTGGGTGATTTGATTGATGATTCGGATGAAAGTCGTTTTTCCGGCTCCATTGGGCCCCAGCAGTCCGTAGATACTGCCTGTCGGAACGTCTATGCTGAAGTCCTGAAGCGCGATTTTACGTCCCGCATCATAAGACTTTTTAACCTGGTGTGCTTTTAACATTTCGGCGGTTAATTATTTTAGAATTTAATGGTGAAAGTTACGGAAAATAATGGTGTGAAACAGCGATGAAATTAGGACTGTAGATCATTAAGAACCTTCAGGTCTCCAATTTTCACTAATAAATTTATTTTTAACAGTAAAACTAGATTTCTTAAAAACATTGCAAAGCAGTTATTTATCCATTTTCAAACGACTACAAACGATAATAAATATTTTTTAACCGAATAAATTTTCTGAGCCGTTGAATCTTTGCAACAGAGATTTGAGAAAAACAGTGAGTCTCTTATCTATGTCTAACAATTAAATTTTAAAGTCATGTCACTAAGAAACAGAGTAACCCTAATCGGTCACACAGGAAAAGAAGTAGAAGTTATCAACTTTGAAAAAGGAATGAAGGCAAGTGTATCGCTCGCAACAAATGATTTTTACACCAACGCCATGGGCGAGAAAGTAGAGGAGACCCAATGGCATTCATTGGTAGCTTTTGGAAAAACTGCCGAGATCATGCAGAAATATGTACAGAAAGGTAAGGAGATCGCAGTTGAAGGCAAGCTAATGTACCGTTCCTATGACAAAGATGGTCAGAAAATGTACATCACCGAAATTCGCGTAGAAGAACTTGTGCTCCTGGGAAGCAAATAAACAATTGTGAAGCCGGATGACTGCATTGTGATCCGGCTTCATGATCAGTTTTAAATAGAATAAAACCACTAAAAACACCAAGTCATGAAAGTTAAAGTATTAAAGGTCCGGATTGATGACACATTCATCCGCGCCGACCAGCAGAAACTGGACAAGTTTCTGGCAGAGCATCAGATTTTAAAGTTCGAATCAGCTTTTATTAAAGAATCAGAATGCTGGTCTGTAATTCTTTATTTCGAAGATAAGAGGCCTATACTGAACGAGGAACCTCCTAAAAAATACAGCGCACCTACCGAAGAGGAGCTTAATTCCGACGAAATAAAAATCCTGGATGCCCTTAGGCTGTGGCGAAACGAAAAAGCCAAGGACCAAAACCTGCCGTCGTATTTCATTGCGACCAACAAGGAATTATTGTCAATCGCAAAGTACAAACCTGCCAAAAAGGAAGAGCTCCAGGACATCAAAGGTTTTGGCAAACATAAAATTGAAAATTACGGCGAGGAAATTATCAGTCTGGTAGAGTTGGTTTAAAGTACAAATTGGTTGTCCGAATACTTTTAACATTTCCACCTGTAATACACCTGTCGGACCGCTTTTTTTGGAAGAAATTATGCCTGCGTTCTTCATTGGAAAAGGTTTTCTAAGTTAATTCAGGAGGACTCACCTGCCAATCGCTTACAAATCATTATTTTTGCAATTGGCAGAAAGTAAATTCTGCCGGCCATAACCTAAAGATTAATAATGAAGCCAAGTTTAGCGAAAGGAACCCGCGATTTCAGTGCCGGAGAAGTTATCAGAAGAAGACAGATTATCAATACACTTCAGAAAAATTTTGAACTTTTCGGTTTCCAGCCTTTGGAGACTCCAAGTTTCGAAAACCTTTCCACCCTTACCGGAAAGTATGGCGAAGAAGGGGATCGGCTTATTTTCAAAATTCTCAATTCCGGAGATTATGCCTCCAAAACCAAAGAGGAAGACTGGAACACGAAGAATTCGCAAAAACTGATTTCCCAAATTTCCGAAAAGGCACTGCGCTACGACCTGACAGTACCTTTTGCACGGTACGTTGCCATGAACCATGGTCAGATGGTATTTCCGTTCAAACGCTACCAAATCCAGCCGGTGTGGCGTGCCGACAGGCCGCAAAAAGGAAGGTTCAGGGAATTCTATCAGTGCGATGCCGACGTTGTTGGTTCGGAGAGTCTTTGGCAGGAGGTTGAATTGGTACAGCTTTATCTTAAATCGTTTTCTGATCTTACAATTCCTGTAACCATTCACCTCAACAACCGTAAGGTACTTACCGGCCTGGCGGAGTATGCCGGTATCGCAGATCAGCTGATTGATTTTACGGTTGCGCTGGACAAGCTGGATAAAATAGGGAAGGAGGGTGTTATAAGGGAACTTTTGCAGAAAAATATTGCTCAGAACTCAATAGACAAACTGGACTTTCTCTTTAGCCAAAGTGACGATGCCTTGGAAAATGTACAGGAACTGAAAGCTAAATTCAATGGAATCGATTCAGGAATGAAAGGCGTGGAGGAGTTGGAGTTTGTGATTAGCAAATGCCTTGAATTGGGAATTGGTTCGGCACAACTGAAATTTGATATTACACTCGCCCGTGGTCTGGATTACTATACCGGTGCCATTTTCGAGGTGAAAGCCAACGGTGTTGAAATGGGCTCCATCGGTGGTGGCGGCAGATATGATAATCTTACTGAAGTTTTTGGCGTAAAAAACATTCCCGGTATCGGAATATCTTTCGGCCTGGACCGTATATATCTTGTGATGGAGGAACTGAACCTTTTCTCGGAGGATAAAAAAGCAGGAGTTCAGTATCTCTTTGCAAATTATGGTGAAGATGAAGCGTTGGAAGCAGTTAAAGTGATCGCTCAACTAAGAATTAAAGGGATTTCAGCGGAACTGTACCCGGAGGCTGCCAAGTTGAAGAAACAGTTCACTTATGCCGAAAGAAAGGGCATTCCAAAACTTATTTTCTTTGGTGCCGAGGAAATTTCAAATCGCAAAATTACGGTCAAAGAGCTCGAAAGTGGTGTGCAGGAAACTTTTACTCTCCAAGAATTTTTGATTTAAAAATCAACAGTTTCCGAAAGAAACAAATTTTTGAAGTTCACTTTTAATATGCATTCGCCAATGGAAAATTATCTGGACATTAACCGCGACACCTGGAACGCAAAGGTGGAGCCACATCTGAAATCAGATTTTTATTTTGTTGAAGAATTTCTGGAGGGCAGGACATCACTCAACTCTATTGAGCTTGACCTGTTAGGGGATATTACGGACAGAGAAATTCTCCATTTGCAATGTCATTTCGGGCAGGATTCTATTTCACTTTCCCGAATGGGAGCTAAAGTGACGGGGATAGATCTCTCGGACAAGGCCATAGAAGCCGCCCGCGACCTTGCTGCCAGGTGTCAGTCCAAGACAGATTTTGTAGTGTCAGATGTCTATGATCTGCCCAATAATCTCCATGAGCAGTTCGATATTGTTTACACAAGTTATGGAACCATAGGATGGTTGCCCGATCTGGATAAATGGGCAGCAGTTATATCACATTTCCTGAAACCCGGTGGAAAACTCATCTTTGTAGAGTTCCATCCTTTTATCTGGATGTATGATGATGACTTCAGCCATGTAAAGTACAGTTATTTTAATGAGGAAATGATTATAGAATATGAACAGGGCACTTACGCAGATAAGTCTGCAGACCTGCATCAGAAATCCATCACGTGGAATCATCCTACCTCCGAAGTTTTAACAGCCCTTCTTAAAAACGGGCTTCAGCTGTCATCGTTCCGGGAGTATGACTGGTCGCCATATCCCTGTTTCAGGCATAATGAAGAATTTGAAAGTGGTAAGTACAGAATCCCACAGTTCAAAAATAAAATCCCTCATGTTTTTTCACTTACGGCAATAAAAAAACTGCCTTCAAAAGAAGACAGTTACTAAAATATTTATTTCAAGTTAAAGACTGCTGCTGTTTACATCAGATCTAACTTCTTCAGCTTTATTTTCGGCTTTATTTGCAAAATCACCGGCCTTACTCTGTACCTGTGAAGCCATATCAGAAGCTTTGCTTTTCAGGTCATTTCCAAGTTTTCCAAGGTTGTCTTTAGCAGAATTAAATTTGTCCTTAACAGCTTGCTGCTCTTCCGGAGTGGAGTTTTTGTATTTCCAGAATGCAAAGGCTCCAAGTCCCAACAGTGCCAATAATCCATTTCTTCTAGTGCTCATAGTTTTAATATTTGTTTGTTAATAATAAATGTTAAGCTACTGACTGTAAAATCTATGCCAAAGAAAGAATACAATCTCTTAAATTTATATTAAAATGAGCCTTACAACAATTGTAATGAAAGTGACTGCACTACTGGAATTGTTCGTATATGGATCCGTCAAATGAAGAAAAGACCATCGTTGGATGACTATCCTGATGATGGACATTCCCATATTTGTCAATACCTATCGCGCCTGCAAATCCATCAATTTCTGCCAGTTCGGCAAAAGTCCTGCTAAACGCATCCGAAATACCTAAGCCATCCGAAACGCGTGTTACAATTTTAGCAGCTGTTGCATTGCTTACAATATCTTCACCCACTCCTGTACAGCTTATAGCACAGAAGCTGTTGGCATAGTTTCCTGCCACAGTCGCCGAATCCGAAATCCGGCCAACCAGTTCGAAACCTTTGCCCCCTGTTGAAGTTGCTGCGGCCAGGTTACCGTCTTTATCCAGAACTACACAGCCTACCGTGCCCATCCCGCCATTCTTAAGTTTCTCCTCATACTCCGCGCGACGCTGAGGAATTTCGGTAGAGTAATCTTTAAACCCATGTTTCTCGGCATACTGTTTAGCCCCTGAGCTTCCCAGCACTCTGTCGTCTTCCTGTAAAAGTACCTCTGCAATCTTAATGGGGTTTTTCACAGATTCAATGTTGATGACGCCGGCGAATTTCTCCGTTTTGCCATTCATCAGAGAGGCACTCATCCTGATTTTACCGTCACTTTGAATCTGAGATCCTGTACCTGCATTATAAAGTTCATCATCTTCGAGGAGTGAAACCGCATAAACTGCAGTCTCCACCGCATTGTGATCCTGAAGATATTCCCAGCAGCTGTTGATGATTTTTTTCAGGGACTGCTGTTTGGCAGTTTTTGTTTCTTCAGATTGGCTGCTTTCGGAAAAGAAGCCGCCATGGATGATTATCTTCATTAATTATATCTTAAAATTGTGGAGATTTTAGTGTCTGCGAAAAGCTTATAAAGGAACAGGGCTGTACTGAGTATTCTCTATAGTAAGCTCTTTTGTTTTTAGGTTAAACCTGTCGTTCACAGACATTACATGCACAATAAGGTTATCTATAGAAACCGGTTCTCCCAAATTCACATTGGTAAGGTTGGTGTCCTTTATAAACCGTCCATCCACCAGAATAACCAGACCTGAACCCACGGCGGTCATACAGTCGTCTTTGATGAATAGTCCTGTGTCCTCACCGAGACCAATACCTAAGGTTCTTGGATTACTCACGACAGCCTGGAAAAGCCTGCCGATCCTGCCTCGCTGAACAAAATGAGTGTCAACAATAACATTATCAATGAATCCCAGGCCCTGAGTTGTCTTAATCTCACCTTTCAGCAGTGCTTCACTGCTGGATCCCTGATAAATCATATTTTCTGAGGCAGCAGCTGCTCCTGCAGAGGTACCGCAATAAAGAAAGTCCGTTTCCTGGTATTTTACAAGTATGGCCTCATGAAACCGGGTTCCACCCAGTATTGAGGTTAGCCGCAACTGATCACCACCAGTAAACATCACCACATCTGCATTATTAGCCCGTGCAACAATGGCATCCGAATTGGCTTGCTCACGTGTCTGGATGTCCAGGATGTTCACGTGCTTGGCGCCCAAAAACTCAAAAGCTTTTTTATATTCAGGACCCACAATTTGGGGTATCTGTGAAGCGGTGGTGATGACCTCAATTACCGAGTCTTCCTTGTTCTTGCTTTCGTTGATGATTTTTCGGAGAATCCCTCTTTCAAAAAAATTCAGGTTCTTCTCCACACTCTGGTCGTAATCCGATTCAGCAAAACTGCCTTTATTTACCGCACCACCAATGATCATTAATTTTCCTACAGGCTTCATACCTTGCAAATTTATATAAAATTATAGCTGCTCTGCTAGTTAAAAACATCACATTAAGTCAGCACCACTAACTAATTTCAGCTAGCTTCTTTAGGGGAGAGGACTTGACAAATGATGCCGGAGTCCGTAAAACCACAAAAATTTCGCCTCGCAGAGCAAGTTTTCGCGGATTTCAATTATCTTTGATATTGAAAGCATTCAAAAATAAATAAACGTTATCGTTAATCCATATGAAAATTGAAAAAATACAAGCCCTTCGCGGACCAAATATTTGGAGCATCCGCCGAAAAAAACTGATACAGATGCGCCTTAATCTGGAGGAGCTTGAAAATTTTCCTACCAATAAAGTTCCCGGATTCCGCGAACGTATTGAAAAACTTATGCCATCCCTTATAACTCACAGATGTTCGGAAGGACATGAAGGTGGATTCTTTCACAGGATTGAGATGGGAACCTGGATGGGGCACGTTATTGAACACATTGCTCTGGAAATACAGACACTGGCCGGAATGAACACCGGTTTTGGCCGCACACGCGAAACCAAAACTCCCGGTATATATAATGTTGTATTCAGTTACCTTGAGGAAAGTGCAGGACTTTTTGCTGCCGGAGAATCTGTTAAAATAGCAGAAGCTTTGGTGGAAGACAAAGAATATGATCTGGAAGCCTGTATACAGAGCCTTAGGGAAATCCGTGAGCGGGTGCGTCTCGGACCTTCTACAGGAAGTATTGTGGAGGAGGCAGTATCCCGCAGAATTCCATGGATAAGACTGGGCAGAAATTCTTTGGTACAGCTGGGATATGGAGTTAATCAGCAAAGATTTCAGGCCACCGTTACAGGTAAGACCAGTTCTATAGCGGTAGATATCGCCTGTAATAAGGAAGCAACGAAAAAAATGCTTGAGGAATCAGCTATTCCGGTACCATCCGGGGATATTGCTGTGGAAGTGGAGGATTTGCGAAAAATCATAGATAAAATTGGATATCCGATAGTGCTGAAGCCACTTAGCGGAAATCACGGCCGCGGTCAGTCTATCAATGTGCGCGACTGGGATACAGCGGTACTGGGACTGGAGCACGCAAAAACAGTTTCGGCAAAGGTAATCGTAGAAAAATATGTAACCGGTTTCGATTTCAGGATATTGGTAATCAACCATAAAATGATTGCTGCCGCCAGGCGGGTACCTGCCCACGTAGTAGGCGACGGTGAAATGAATCTGAAACAGCTGATAGAGAGAGAGAATCAGGATCCACGCCGTGGATATGGTCATGAAAATGTTCTTACTGAAATTACTGTTGATAAGGATACTACAGAACTGCTGGACAAACTGGGCTACACGCTGGACTCTGTTCCGCAGAAAGGTGAAATTGTGTATCTTAAATCCACTGCGAACCTGTCTACCGGGGGTACTTCTATTGATGTGACAGATATGGTGCATCCCGAGAACATCACCATGTGCGAACGCGTGTCCAAGATTATCGGTCTGGACGTTTGCGGAATCGATATTATGGCCGAAAACCTTACGCAGCCACTTAAAGAAAGTGGAGGAGCGATCCTTGAAGTTAATGCTGCACCCGGTTTCCGCATGCACCTGGCACCAAGTGAAGGATTGCCAAGAAACGTGGCCGCGCCTGTAGTAGATATGCTTTATCCACCAGGTAAGCCATTCACCATTCCGATTATTTCGGTTACGGGAACCAATGGTAAAACAACAACAACCCGACTGATTTCACATATTGTAAAGAATAACGGTTACCGTGTAGGTTTCACAACATCTGACGGTATCTATATCCAGAACACAATGCTTGCCAAAGGTGACACCACCGGCCCAATGTCTGCGGAATTCATCCTGAAGGATCCAACGGTGGAGTTTGCGGTATTGGAGACGGCCCGCGGAGGAATCCTGCGTTCCGGCTTGGGATACAGCCAGGCAGATATAGGTGTACTTACCAATATTAAGGAAGACCATCTCGGCATGGATGATATCCATAGCCTGCGCGACCTTACACGGGTCAAGAGGGTAGTGCTGGACAGCGTGAAGAAAAATGGTTGGTGCATCCTGAATGCAGATGATGAGTATTCCATGAGGTTGCTGAATGACCTGCCCGCCAGAGTGGCCCTTTTCAGTATGGACGAGGATAATCCTCATATGCGGAAGTATGCCAAGGAAGGAAAAGTAACCTGCGTTTATGAAGAAGGTTATGTTACTATAAAGAAAGGGGACTGGAAAATCAGGATTGCCAAGGTGAACAATATCCCAATTACCATGGAAGGGAAGGCCCGGTTTATGATAGCCAATGTTCTTGCTGCCAGTTTAGCCACCTATCTGCATGGTTTTGAAATTGAGGACATCGCCAATTCACTGCGCACATTTATCCCAAGTGCACAGCTTACTCCGGGACGGTTGAATATTTTCAATTTCAAGAATTTCAAAGTGATGATTGATTTCGCACATAATGCCGCAGGCTATGAAGCGATTGAAGATTTCCTCGCTAATATAGACAGTCCCAAGAAGATTGGTATAATATCCGGCGTAGGAGACAGGCGTGATGAAGATATCCGTGAATGTGGAAAAATAGCGGGACGGATGTTTGACCATATTATCATCAGGAATGAAAAGCACCTTAGAGGACGCACCGAGGAAGAAATTTGCGGTCTTGTAATAGACGGCATCCAGTCTGCGGGAAAAAATCCGAGTTTTGAGATCATTCCAAAGGAAATTGAGGCTCTGAAACATGCCATGAGTCTTGCCGAAGAAGGAACATTTATTACCGCTTTAAGTGATGTAATATCCAACGCGATAGACCTGGTTCAGGAATATCAGCAAAAGGAAATTCTGGAAGAAGGAATTCACTGAAAATAATGCTACAATAGCAAAATCCCGGATTTAAGTCCGGGATTTTTCATTTTAATTGATTAATCAGAAAAGTGAGTCATTCTAATTAAGAGTAACATCACCATAGTAATGGAGTGGCTACAGCTCATCATCATGGTCCTCATCTTTGCCCGGGGAGAGCACTGTAACGGCAACCACAGCTACCGCGGCTACTGCAGCTATTTTCAGCAGAAAGTTAGTTCTGTTGTGTTTCCATTCGGAGCCCCAGCCCCGTTCGGCAAAAATGTTGGGGACATGTCCCTTTTTCAGGTCGTCTATTATTCCTTCCACTTCACCCACGCGGTCGGCCAAAACCAGCGGCAACCATCGTCCGTAACTGGATTCACTGTATTTAAAAGCAAATCGCCTGATTTTACCGTTCAATCCTTCCGGTGGTGATGCTGTTCCGAAAACCGCTGTCAGATTCGGGCGCTCTACAGATTTTAAAATCTCAACACTTTCACTTTGCTGCTCCGGTCTTTCCCAGGCATAACCTTCATGTTCTGCATTGTTACGGTTCTTCATTGGATATACAGGATCGTTTTCAGGATCTGCGTCTATACCCCAACCTTTTATATGGCTATGATCTGCCTCTTCACTTTTTTTAAAGTCTGAAGGCTTTGTTTCGTCTGTAAGCATTTGGTAATTTTTTATAGTTAGAATGAACTCTTATGCTGTTGGCGGAATTAGTACTGTCTTTATGCAGCCATCCAGCTTTCTCGAAAATATATGGTAAGCATCTGCCACCTCTTCCATTGGAATCCGGTGTGTGATGATCTGCTTTGGATCCAGAATACCATTCTTCACGTGCTCAATAAGTTTTGGCAGGTTACGTTTTACAGCTGCCTGGTTGGAACGGATAGTAATACCTTTATTAACCACATTACCAATTGGTATCAGGGCGTCAATAGGACCGTAAACACCTACGATAGAAACTATTCCGCTCTTCTTCACAGAGTTGATGGCCCAATGCAGTGCAGTGGTTGAACCGCCCTGCAGGAGAAGTTTAATACCCAGAAGTGTATTCATCATATTACCTTTGGCCTCGCAACCTACGGCATCTATACAAACATCCGCTCCAAGAGAATCTGTTTGTGTTTTAATAAAGACTACAGGGTCGCCGATGCTGTTAAAGTTGTATGCTTCACACTGTGCATATCTGGCGGCGAATTCAAGTCTGTATTCCAGTTCGTCTATAATTATTACTCTTCCCGCGCCGAAAAGCCAGGCACATTTCGCCGCCATGATACCAATTGGTCCGGCACCAAAAACCACTACAGTATCGCCTTTCTGTATTCCACCCATCTCCGCGGCCTGATAACCCGTGGGCACAACGTCAGTTAACAGCACAGCATCATCCGGGTCCATCCAGTCCGGAATTACAGTAGGACCAACATCTGCATAAGGGACACGTGCATATTCTGCCTGACCGCCCTGAAAACCGCCCGCAGTGTGTGAATATCCAAAGATACCTCCAACTGCTGTAGCCATAGGGTTGGATTCATGACAGTTACCGTAGAGTTCCTGCTTACAGAAGGCACATTTACCACAGGCAATATTAAAGGGAACCATTACACGGTCGCCCACTTTAAGATTTTGTACGGATGACCCAACCTCTACAACTTCCCCAATAAATTCATGTCCAAAAGTAGAGCCTGTACGTGTATCCGGTACCAGTCCATGGTAAAGATGTAAATCTGAACCACAAATGCAGGATCTGAGGACCTTTACAATCGCATCCTCCGGGTGTTCAATCTGGGGTTCGGGCATATTGCGGTCTGCGCGCACGCGGAATGGCCCGCGAAAGTTCATTGCTAACATAGTTGATTATTTTAATGATTTGTCAAACAGTTGCAGCAAAACCAGGACCGCGATACACATTTTACGTAACTTTTATGATTCTTTTATGAATGCATCATGCTGATTATGAGATTAAAATAGGTGACCATATAAATATTTTTTCAGTATGGAAACAGCCGCAAGTCATCAGGAGATTTCAGCAATTAAATGGTTCACGAAGTAGATGTTAATGCATTGAAAATATTTGGTAGTTTAAGGTAATATTTATCAGTTCTGCCCAGATTTCTGAAGACTATGATTATTATTTTGGTAACTTTGATAGGGAAGTGATGGGGTACGGATTTAACAGCTAAATTTCTAATCATGAAAACACTAATAATACCTACCGACTTTTCGGCACCAGCCGAAAATGCTGCGATGTACGCACTTAATCTCGCCTTTTCTATGAGGGCCAACATACATCTTTGCCATGCCCTCCGGCCCGAAGGACCTGATCCATCTTTGGGCGGTGCCTCCCTGGCAGTTAAAAATTTCCCGGATTTGCACGAGGTTTGCGCGGGAAAGCTAAAGCAGTTTGCGGCAAAACTGGAAGTTGCAACAGAAAGGATCGCAGCAGATCGCTCAGATGATTTTAAACCTCAGGTTAGCACGAGCTGTGATTTCGGCGGCATTTTCAGCGTGGTCTCGGCCGCCGCAGAAGGGAAGGTTGTACCTATGATTATTATGGGTAAGACCGGGGCGGGGAATCTGAACCGTTTTGTGTTCGGAAGCAGCACGCTGGACATACTTAAAAAAATTAAACTGCCGCTGCTGATTATTCCATTTAACTATAACTTGAAACCGATACAGAAGATTGCCTATTCGTCTGCGATGTCAGGTGATGAGCAGCTCACGGCTCAAAGCTTAGCAAATTTGGCCGGGTATTTTAATGCCGAACTTCTTATTGCAAATATTCCCAGTTTTGTTGAAATAATTGATCCGAAGGAATATCAGGAACGGCAGAAAACCTTCCTTAAGAATCTCGAGGGTAACATTAGC
>CAYXUO010000045.1:0-14553 GCA_964468335.1 uncultured Chryseobacterium sp.
AAGTAACACCCCGCCTACTGCAGCCACAGTGCCAACCGCTGCCGGACTTGCCACACCTGCGTACTCGTTGACTGGTCTATTACCTTCAACCCTGTATTATGTTTGGGTTAGGTCCAATTGCAGTAGCAGTACACAGAGTCTTTGGTCTGCCGGCCCTTCTTTTACAACAATCTCCTTCTGTCCGGTAGTAACCGCGCCTGCTAATGGAGTTACCGGAGCTTCCCTTACTCCAACAATAACCTGGAATGCGATGCCCGGTGCTACCTCCTATATAATAACAATGGGATCAACGTCAGGCGGAACAGATATACTTAATGCTGTTAATGTGGGTAATGTAACTACTTACACGCTTACTGCACCACTTGCGAACAGTACAACTTATTATTATACAGTTAATGCGAGTAATGGCACCGTACTTTCTCAGTCCTGTGCTGTCAGAAGTTTTACAACAGTTTGTGCGTCTGTGCTGCCAAATTATACTAATGACTTCAACACATTCCCGGGTAGCTGCTGGTCTGTAGCTTCGGGCGGTAGTCCTGCAACGGGTCCTACCGGTCCAGGAACAGCTATTTCCTTTAACTGGAGAGGTATGCAGTGGTTACTTGGTCAAACAGGCACCGGTTCTACCTCAATCAACCTTTATAGTACGAACCGTGCCGGTTGGTTAATCAGTCCGGTCTTCAATCTTGCGGCGGGAGGCACAAAAACACTGACGTTTGATTATGGGGTTACGGAATATGGAAGTGCAAATCCAAGCCCTATGGGGTCAGATGATGTCATTAATGTCCTGATGTCCACTGATGGTGGTGCTACGTGGACCACCATCCAGACGTGGACTGCAGCTGATAATATTGATAATACTTCTCACCCTTACAGCTATACTGTTCCAGGCGCTTCGGCTACATCCCAGGTAATGTTTGCTCTGTATGGAACTGACGGAACAGTCTCTGATGGCGAAGATTTTGAGTTTTATATAGATAATTTCATGATTACCGACAGTTCACTCTCAACAACTGAAATTGCCGCAGACTCGAAAGAGGTAAGGGTTTATCCTAATCCATTTGTTGACATTGTGAATATATCTGATGCACAGAATCTAAAATCTGTTTCCGTGATAGATATGTCGGGAAGGTTGATCAAAACTGTCAATGCTCCAGGCCGCCAGATTAACCTGTCGGAACTGAAATCCGGACTTTATATTTTGAAGTTGGATTATAAGGACGGTTCGTCAAAATCAGTGAAAGCAATAAAAAAGTAATGAATTAGTTAAGTAAGCGGCGAATTTTCGCCGCTTTTTTATTATCTTTCAGAGACATAAGTATATTTTTTATAAATATTGATGTATCCTGATAAAATTTAAATAAATAGATATGGAAAAATTCAACCAACGAAGTTTTAATGCCCATAAAATCCGATGGGGGAACTTATACACAGTTTTGCTTAGTCTACTGGGTGTGTTTACGGCCAATGCCCAGGTAAGTCTGTACACTTTTACGCAAAGCACTTCTGCGTACAGCGAAATAGCAAATCCCATAGAGCTTGGCAAGGCAGTAGATAACACCTCTGCGGGTAGTTTGAACAGTAATGTGTATAACGTAACTCTGCCATTCGCATTCAATTACAATGCGCAGGATTACACCGCAATTAATGTGTCCAGTAATGGGTTCATCACCTTTGGCAGTACGCCGCCGGCTGCTACCACCACTACACCCATATCCGGAACTGTGGCTTATGACGGAGCGGTTTCTGCATTTGGCGGAGACTTGAATTCCTATTTCGACCTGACGACCGCCGGGTCAATAACCTGGGGTACGGAAGGAACAGCACCGAACCGAATTGCAGTCATTCAGTGGCATAATTTCAGGCCGGCAAACAGTACCTCCACGACTAATGTTTATCTGCTTTCATTTCAGATAAGACTGCATGAAACATCCAACAGGATTTCCGTGGTGTACGCCGGCGGGCAGTATCTTACCGGATCTACCACCATTACTGCTACAAGACAGGTGGGATTAAGAGGCGCGAATAATTCAGATTATAACAACAGACTCAGCAGTACAACAGTGCTGTTTGATGCCTCCACGGCCGGTACCGCAAACAACAGTTCACAGGCAGTGAATACGCAGGTTAACCCGCCCGGAATGCCCCCGGCCGGACTTACCTATTCATGGAGTCCTCCAACATGTATTATGCCCTCCGGTTTGAGCGCAGGCAATATTACCCAAAACGGGGCTTTACTTACCTGGAATGCGAGCGTAACACCGCCCGCCAACGGCTACGAGATTTACTATAATACGACGGGCACCGCACCAACCTCCACAACGTTACCTACAGTTTCAGGTATCACAGGACTCAGTTATCAGCTTTCAGGGGTGCTTTCACCCTCTACCACCTACTATATCTGGATACGTTCCAACTGTGCAGCGGGTGACCAAAGTACCTGGATAGCCCAACCTGTGATTGTATCCACGAGTTGTGTACCGCCTGCTGTTCTGAGTACCACCGGAGATACTGTATGTATGAATGAGCCGGCGGTCCTAAGCGCCGCAGTACAGGCAGGTGCCACAGTAAACTGGTATCCGACTTCTGCGGGAGGAACACCTTTAGCAACGGGAAATTCCTTCACCACACCACCACTTACTGCTACAACATCATATTGGGTAAGTGCTTCTGAAGGTACCGCTGGACCCACAGGTAAAGCAGCTCCGGAAACGGGCGCAACTCCGGGTGCAGGTACCACAAATTTTGGTTTGGTATTCGATGTATTCGCTCCCGTAACCATTGAAACCGTTACTATTTATCCGGTAAGTGCCAGTTCAGCGGCAGGAACCGTGGTTATAGATGTCATCAATTCCACCGGCGCTATCGTTCACTCGGCGACAGTCAATGTTACAGGGTCACCTTCCTCCGCACCAATCCCACAGGTGGTAAATCTGGGGTTTGCAATGGCGCCGGGCTCTAACTATAAAATGAGACCGCGAAGCATGACCGGCTTTTCACAACTCCTGTTCGACCCTGCGGCCGTGGCTCCTGCTGGTGGATATGCATATCCTTACTCTTTCCCGGGTCTCCTTACCATTAATACGAGTACCCTTACGGCAGCACCTACCAACACAGCCCGTAATGACCTTTACTACTATTTCTATAATTGGCAGCTTTCTTCAAAGTGTGAATCTGCCTTACAGGAGGTGATTGCTACCGTGGACCCCAACTGCAGTATGAGTGTCAGCGATGTGGCTAACGCTCTGGTTTTAATTACAATCAGTCCGAACCCGATGACAGATTTTGCCACTATTAATACAAAAGCTACTGTTACAAAGGTGGAATTCTACTCAATGACCGGTGGACTGGCTCTGTCTGAAAGTGGCCGGAAAATCTCTGCAGTCGATGTACGCAGACTGACTCCCGGAAATTATGTGGCCGTACTGACATTACAGGACGGAACTCAATATTCAAGGAAAGTAATTAAAAAATAAGAGTTTCAGTAACAATATAAGATGAACAGCCTCGTTTTTGAGGCTGTTTTTATTTGAATACATATCGAAAGAAAGGGCAAGTTGAAATTACTTACAACTTTAGCTGGCCGGTTTTTTTGGATAAAGGCGCGCCGACGTATAATTTCTGTTGTTTAGGTTGAATTACGTGAAACAGTTACTTTTACTATTACTGACTTTCCAGATTTGGTTCCGGGATTGCAGTTTTTTCGCCGCAGCGTTTGCAGTAGTTTGCATCATCATCAATGTCGTCATTCATGCACCTTCTGCACACCTTTTCAAAATTCTGTCTCTTATTCCGCATTTCGGCGGTCACGATTCCGGTAGGAACTGCAATGATTGAGTAACCGGCAAGCATCAGAAGGATGGCAAAAAACTTACCCAGTGGTGTGGTAGGGGAAACATCCCCGTATCCTACTGTGGTCACAGTAACTACAGCCCAGTAAATACTTTGTGGAATACTTTCAAAACCTTCCTTGTGACCTTCCACCATATACATCATAGATCCTACGATCACCGAAAATATCATCAGGAAAAGCAGGAAGATGTAAATTTTACGGGAACTGTTTTTCAGGGCACGTACAATAAGGTAACCGTCATTCATGAAATCCAGCAGGTTCAGGATTCTGAAGATACGCAGGATTCGCAGCATCCTGATAATAAGGAAGAACTTGGTTACAGGCAGCAGTAAACTCAGAAAAAAGGGCAGGATGGCCAGCAGGTCTATAATTCCGAAAAAACTGAAAATATATTTACGCTTGTTGCGTATGGTAATTATCCGCAAGATATATTCTGCGGTAAAGATCAATGAAATTGTCCATTCCAATACAATAAACAAGGTGTGAAACCTTAGGTCGAATGAAGGAACACTTTCCAACATAACGATTAAGGTGCTCAGGAAGATCAGGATCAGCAGCGAGATGTCAAATAGCTTCCCCAGAGGAGTGTCTGCACGGTAGATGATCCTGAAAAGCTGACGCTTCCACTTTTTTCTCTCCGGTATGAAATCGTGCTCCTTCTCAATGGCGTGATGCGGCTCCATATAGCTCTGTTTGAAATTTATCCTTATTTTCGTTACAAACTTAATGAAATGAAGTTAAAGGAGGTGGTTTTGGAAATTGAAAATATATTTTCAATGAAACAGGCGGAAGGCTTTGATAATGTGGGTCTGCTCTGTGGCAATTCCCAAAGGGAAGTGACCGGTATGCTGGTTTGTCATGACGCGCTGGAAAAAGTTGTTGATGAAGCCATTAATTCGGGCGCCAATCTCATAGTTACCTTTCATCCGATTATTTTTTCGGGACTAAAATCGCTTACAGGTAAAAATTACGTGGAACGTGCGGTCCTGAAGGCCATTGAAAATAAAATTGCCATTTATGCGGTACATACAGCATTTGACAATGATTATTTCGGCGTGAATTACGGGATATGTGAAAAACTTGGGCTAACGGACCAAAAAATACTCATGCCCAAAAAGGAAAACCTGAAAACACTTGAGGTGATGGTTCCTTCGGAGAATGCTGAAGCCCTCAGAGAAGCTCTTTTTTCCGCCGGAGCAGGTGGTATAGGATTCTATGACCAGTGTAGCTTTACGCAGTCGGGCACAGGCACTTTCCGGCCTTTACCCGGGTCAGATCCGTTTTCCGGTACTGAAAACTACCGCAGCAGCGTTGCAGAAGAAAAAGTTTCCGTGATTTTCGAGGATTTCAAACAGAACAGGATAACTGCTGCGATGAGAGAAGCGCATCCCTATGAAGAAGTAGCCTACAATATTGTGCGGCTGGAGAATGAAAACCAGTACTCGGGTTTGGGCCGGTATGGCGACTTTGGGAAACCCATGGGCAGCGCAGAGTTCCTGCAGTTGGTGAAAGAGAAATTTAACCTGCCGGTAATCCGTCACAGTGAGCTCATTTCAAAACCGGTAAAAAGAGTAGGGGTGCTGGGTGGCAGTGGTGCTTCGGGCATAGATGCAGCATTGAACGCGGGTTGCGATGCGTATATCACAGGTGATGTGAAGTACCACGATTTCTTCCGTGCTGAGGATAAAATGATGATCTGTGATATAGGCCACTATGAATCGGAACAGTTTGTAACTCAACAATTATTTGAGATTTTGTCGGAAAAATTTCCTAAATTTGCAGTCTCAAAATCAATCGGGAATACCAATCCTGTTAATTACTTTTTATAATATATGGCTAAGAAAAACGTAGAAATTTCTGTTGAAGAAAAATTAAGGGCGCTCTATGACCTGCAGATTATTGATTCCAGATTAGACGACATCCGCAACACCAGGGGCGAGCTTCCTATTGAAGTGGAGGATCTGGAGATTGAGATTGAAGGTTTGGAAAAAAGAGCGGAGAAGTTTCAGGCTGAAATTAAAGAGCAGAACGACGAAATCAATAACAAGAGGGAGGTGATTAACCATGCCAATTCCCTTATTGAAAAATATAAATCGCAGCAGGATAACGTACGTAACAATAAGGAATTTGAATCTCTGGATAAGGAGATTGAATTTCAGGAGCTTGAAATCCAGCTGGCCGATAAGAGAATCAATGAGTTTGAGGTTAAAATCTCTCATAAGAATGAGACTATGGAAGAGCTCAACAACAAGATTGAGCAACTGAAGAGTCACCTGAAATTCAAGAAGGAAGAACTGGAAAATCTTGTTGCTGAAACTCAGAAGGAGGAAGATTTTCTTGTAGAGAAATCAGCAGAATTTTCCAAGAAGATTGACGAACGCTTGCTGGCTTCATACAACAGAATCCGTTCCAATTCAACCACCGGTCTGGCTGTAGTAGGTCTGGAAAGAGGTGCGCCTAAGGGCTCATTCTTTACTGTTCCGCCACAGAAGCAGATGGAAATTGCACAGCGCAAGAAAATCATCATCGACGAGCATTCAGGAAAAATCCTGATTGATGATGAAATGGTAAATGAGGAAAATGAAAAGATGAAGGACATTATAAAGTTCTGATACAACATCTATTTATCAATAAAGAAGCCCGCTGATGCGGGCTTTTTCAGTACTGTACTTAAACTATTTGTCACCGTCGTGACCGTACATGCGGTTGTAAAGGTCAGAAAAGCGTTCTCTGATGGCTTTCCGCTTCAGTTTCATGGTAGGAGTCAGCAGTCCGTCATCAATGGACCACACTTCGGGCGTAAGTTCAAACTTCTTGATCTGCTCCCAGCTGCCCAGTTTGGTATTCAGGTAGTCAATTTCCTTACCTATCCTTTCCTTAAGTTCCTTGCTCTGTACAATCTCCTGCGGCGTGGACCCTATGTCCAGCTTGTGACGTTCGGCCCAATGGGTAGCAAAATTAAAATCAGGCTGTACAAATGCGCACGGCATTTTCTCGCCGTCACCCACCACCATGATCTGTTCAATGAATTTTGAGGCCTTCGCCTGGTTTTCGATAACCTGTGGTGCGATGTATTTTCCGCCGGAGGTCTTGAACATTTCCTTCTTTCGGTCGGTGATCTTCAGGAAGCCTTCGCTGTCTATATGGCCGATGTCACCGGTGCGGAAGAAGCCGTCTTCGGTAAACACTTCGCTGTTCAGCTGTTCATTTTTAAAATAACCCTTGAAAACGGAGGGCCCCTTTACCGTGATCTCACCGTCCTCCTGAATTTTAACCTGCAGGTTGTCCAGTACATGTCCTACGGTTCCTATTTTCATTTTCTCAAATGAATTTACAGAGATTACGGGCGACGTTTCGGTAAGTCCATACCCTTCAAGTATCGGTATTCCGGCATTCTGGAACATTTTGTTAAGCCTTTCGGAAAGTGCTGCCGAACCGGATACCAGTGTGATGATGTTGCCACCCAAGCCCTCTCTCCATTTGGAAAAGACGAGTTTATCTGCAATGACCTCCATAAGACCGGAGGGTTTGCCAATATTTTTTTTGTTCTTGTTTACACCAAGCGCCCAAAGGAAGATTTTGGATTTCAGCCCGCCCGCACTGGTTCCTTTATCATAGATCTTATCGTACACCTTCTCTATAAGCCGTGGCACTACACTCATATAGTGTGGTTTCACCTCTTTGATATTTTCACCCATTTTTTCAATGCTCTCTGCGAAATAAATGCTGAAACCGTTATACTGGAACAGGTAGAAAAGCATCCGCTCAAAAATATGGCAGATGGGCAGGAAGCTCAGTACTCTGGAATCTTTATAGTCCAGCCTTTTGTCGCGGGGAATACGCTTGTCTGAGGCCAGAACATTCGAAACTATATTAAGATGGGTGAGCATTACTCCTTTTGGCTTCCCGGTAGTTCCGGAAGTATAAATAATTGTAGCGAGATCTTCCGGATTTATAGTGTCGGAGAGGTCGGTTACCTCACTCTGGTTGCCTTCGTCACTTCCCATATCCAACACCTCCTGCCAGTTGGCAGCACCTTCAATGCTGTCGAAAGTGAAGATACCCTGCAGAGAAGGTACGTCCGGTTTTGCGGTATTTACCTTTTGCAATAAATCGCTGTCCGAAACAAAACAGTATTTCACCTCCGCATCGTTAAAGATATAGACATAATCATCGGCAGAGATGGTAGGATATACCGGAACGCTTATCGCGCCGATCTGCGAGATGCCCAAGTCCATTACGGCCCATTCTGTTCGTGTAGCGGTCGTAATCAGAGCGATTTTGTCACCGGGTTTTATTCCCAGTTTCAGAAGCCCGCGGGAAATCCTGTTTCCCAAACTGACATACTCCTTACTTGAGGTTTTCTGCCATTCACCGTTGTATTTTGTGACAAACATATCCTCCTGAGGAAATTTTTGGTGGGCATAATGGGCAATATCAAATAATCTTCTGATGGACATACTGTAGTTTTTAAGGTTAAATTCTCATTCGTAATGGTAAATATATTGTTTTTCGGCGAAATCTCCAATATGAAACTAATTTCCGTGTTGGGTCAAAAAACCGTAAATTTGCAGGCAAACAAAAATCCATTATGAACTTTAATTTATCAGAAGAGCATTTGATGATACAGCAGGCGGCCCGGGACTTTGCACAGGCTGAACTGCTGCCCGGTGTTATCGAAAGAGACAATGCTCAGAAATTTCCGCACGAACAGGTTAAGAAAATGGGGGAACTCGGTTTTCTTGGGATGATGGTGGACCCTAAATACGGCGGTGCCGGTATGGACAGCATTTCCTACGTTTTGGCTATGGAGGAGATTGCCAAAGTGGATGCTTCGGCGGCTGTAGTGATGTCAGTAAATAACTCTCTGGTATGTGCCGGTCTTGAAAAATACTGCAACGAAGATCAGAAAATGAAATATCTGTACCCGCTGGCCAGCGGTGAGGTGATCGGAGCTTTCGCCCTTTCTGAGCCTGAAGCCGGTTCGGACGCTACGTCCCAGAAAACTACGGCAGTGGATATGGGCGACCATTATATCCTGAACGGAACCAAGAACTGGATTACAAACGGAGGCAATGCCACTTATTATATCGTTATTGCACAAACCGATCCTGAAAAAAAACATAAAGGAATTAACGCTTTTATCGTAGAGAAAGGATGGAAAGGTTTCGAGATCGGTCCGAAGGAGGACAAGCTTGGAATCCGTGGCAGCGACACGCACTCACTTCTGTTTACCGATGTTAAAGTTCCTAAGGAAAACCGCATTGGTGAAGACGGATTTGGATTCAACTTTGCTATGGGTGTCCTGAACGGCGGACGTATCGGTATCGCTTCCCAGGCTTTGGGTATTGCTTCCGGGGCTTACGAACTGGCACTGAAATATGCTAAGGAGAGAAAGGCATTCGGTACGGAGATTATCAACCACCAGGCTATTGCCTTTAAACTTGCTGATATGGCTACGCAGATTACTGCAGCCCGAATGCTGTGTCTGAAAGCTGCTTTTGAGAAAGATGAAGGTAAAGATATTGGTGAAATCGGAGCTATGGCAAAACTGTATTCCTCGCAGGTCGCTATGGATACAACCATTGAAGCAGTGCAGATACACGGTGGATACGGTTATGTGAAGGAGTACCATGTGGAGCGCATGATGCGTGATGCAAAGATTACCCAGATTTACGAAGGTACTTCTGAGATCCAACGAATCGTGATCTCCAGAAGCATCGCCAAAAAATAACAGATTTCACAGTCAGTCCTTAAACCAAATCACTAATAGCAGATTTATGGCCGAATATCAGTTTGAAGAGAAAAAAGGCGGTTACGGAAAGATCCTGATTTGGGTCTTGCTCCTCCTGTTCCTTTTTGGTGGAGTTTTCGTTTGGTACAAGTATTACTTCGTATTTGGTGAAGGGGTGAAATCCGGCTATCTGAATTACGCGGTGAAAAAGGGTTATGTATTCAAAACATACGAAGGCAAAATCATTCAGGAAGGTTTTGGCAAGGGAAGAACGGGCGCGCTTACCAGTTATGAATTCGAATTTTCTGTAGATGATCCGAAGGTGTTTCAACAACTGGAAGAGAACAGCGGCAAGCATTTCGACCTTCATTACAAAGAGTATAATGGTGCTCTGCCTTGGCGTGGGAATACCAAATATGTGGTAGACAGGATTGTCAATATGAAATAATAACAACAATCCCTTCGAGTTATCGGAGGGATTTTTTTAAAATATTATAATGAAAGAGTACTTTATAAAACGTGAAGGAATCATACGGCTTTTGTCCCTGATCGCTATAACCATTTCTGTTTTTGTGGATCAGCCGGCCCTGAAAATCGGTTTGCTTGTGCTGGGAATCGGCGGACTGATCGCCCTGGCCTGGTTCCGCAAACAAAAGGTAACTTTAATTATTTTCTGCATCCTGTTTGTGGCTACATTAATTGTTTATTACCTGAAATCCAAGGGTACCATTTGATTAGGCGCAAAGGGAAGTTTAACAAACCTTAACAGGAACTTTGCACTATTGTTGTACAGCCTTATACAATAAACAATAAAAAGATGAACAACCAAAAATTAGCCGGTCTGTGGATCGATACCGAAAAAGCAATTGTTGCAAAAAATCATGATGGCCAGACGGCTTCAGAATTTTTTCTTTGCGATCCTGTGAAGCACGAAATCCAGCATGGAAACTCTAACGAGCATACCGGAAACAACGCTGAACAGACTAACAAGCGCAAGTTTTTCAAGGAGATAGCAGAATTGCTTGTAAATTCAGAAAAGGTTTTGATAACAGGTCCCGGAACCATTCAGGAAGAACTTAAAAGTCACCTGCTGTCAACTCCGGAATTTAAAGACCTGGATATTACACTGCAGACTACCCAACAGATGGGAGACCAACAGGTGTTGGAGACAGTAGAATCACATTACGGAAATTAATTTTTCTTTTATTTTTGCAAAATCCCTTCAGCAATTGCCGAAGGGATTTATTGTTTTAGACATTTAATAAAACCCCCTTCAAGTTGATAAAGAAAACGGAGTTCAAACTTATTTAGGACGGTATTTCTCGTATGGATCATTGTCTTTTTCTTCAGCTGGCGGAATTATATCTTCGGCCTTTTTTACAGGATGGGTTTCAATGAATTCCTCCTGAGGAACCTCTTCCACATTAGATATTGATCTGTCCTCAAACTGTTTATTCTTGTTTCTGCCACGCATAAAATACCAAATCAATGCACCGATGATGAGCACCGGCCAAAAGGGTAACAACGCAAGCAGGACTTTGCCTAAAACATCAAACCCTTTCATAAATGCACCCGAAGCGCTGTTGTCACTTGTTTGTGTGGAATCAGGCTCTTTTTCCGCCAGGATATCGGTCATGGCTTCCTGACGCTTCTCGCTCAGGACGAATTCCAGGGTGGATAACCGGTTCGGGTCGTACTCAGTTCCGGAACTTTCCACGCTTCTGGTAGTCAGCGTACCCAGGCGGTCTGGTAGATGTGTGGCTGCTTCATCAAAATATTGATTTGGGATGCGTACGCGGATGACCTGCTTCCTGTCTCCGTTCACATTTTCAAACTTCTCGGATATAATATCACCCTGAAACCTTCTTAATGCCAGTGCCAGATCATCCCTTGAGTTGCTGAGGTCATACACGGTAATTTCCATCACCCCCGTTTTTGTAATCGGATTTGTAATCACTGGACTGGCTTCAGCCACAGAGGGCGATACTGTATTATTGTCTGGCGCAACAGATTTTTCCTCAGTCTTTTCAGGCTGCGTAGTCTGTCTGGCCGATTTAGAAACCTTGTCAATAGTCTTTGAGATGGTGGAAAGCACATCAATCGGGTTGGAGGTCTCTTTCAGCACTCTGCCTGCTGAATCTACCGTCTTTAGAAGTTCGGAACCTTTCTGAATATCCCTTTTCGCATCTTTAAGCACGGCATTCAGGGAGTCGAGGCTTTTCGCATTGTCCTCAATCACTTTGCCCACGCTTTCCTTGGTTTTTTCAATCTCCGGAACAATAATCTTGTTGAATTTTGCGGTGTCCCTCACAATCTTTGAAATGGAATCCAAGGTTCGTGCTCCATCATTAGCACGCGTAAAGAGGCTGTCGGCATTTTTTATGGTATCACTGGTTTGCTGCATCTCCGATTTGGAGCAGGAAATCACCGCAGTTCCCAAAGCCAGTGTGTATAGTAAGTTTTTCATTTATAACAGATAACGGGTGCAGTTAATCAAAATGTATTCCTAAGTTGAGTACTAAGTAATTATGATATCTAGACAGTTTCACTTAGACCATCTCGATTACTTTCAAGTTCTGCGACATGCCATAATTGCTTAAAGGTTAATATAATTTTTCCGCCAAATAGTTGTTTATTGAATTAGTAGCCGAATGTTTCTGGTTGTGTCTTCAATCTTCTGAAAGTCCTCATCATACTCAACTTTTTGTGTTAAGTTCAAAAACAGAACTTTTTTCCGAAAACTTTCAATCTTAGCTAATTCGATTTTATTTAGGGTAAATCTCCCATCACCTAAATAGTATCTTAAATTTCTGTCAGATTCAATGTCAATAATCTGTAAATTAAATTGGTGATAATCTACAAAAGGAACTACAATAAAAGTTTTATCTGGCGAAAACTGTGGTTCATGGAATACATGATAGATTTTTTGGGTTTTGGAATTTAGCAGATAATATCCTCCCATTTCCATAAAATAGTATTTGAAAATATAAAATTCATCAAGTTTAGAGTCAAGCATTAGGTTGCCATCAACTATAATTGATGTAGAATCATTATCTCGTTTTGTACCGGCTGTACATATTTTGAAAACCCTCGGTTTAAACGTCTCTTTTTCAACTTTTAAGCATTGTCCCTCGATATAACCAGGGAATTATTTACTTAACTCCTCAAAATCAGCTTTACCTGTTATTTTTATTGGTTGCAGTAATGGCAGCGAATTTTTGATTACTTCCTTATAATAATTTTCGCTGTAGGTGCTAATTACAAAACTGCCTTTAGATTCTATGTTCTGCTTGAAAAATTCCAACTTTTGAGCTGGCAATAGTTGAAACAGAAGTATGAGTATTATTATAGTAATTTTGTTCATCAGCTAATGTTTGGTTTATTTGATCGTTTGCCCAGTGTCGGAGTATTTAAATTACTTACGATTGCTGGTTTTCTCATGAAACTCTTTAATTATTCCTTTGTTTAAGAGAAAAATAATGGATTGTAAGGCATATAATGATTACAGTAAGTGATTGATTAGGTCTGAAAAGTACTAAAATATCATAAACAACAGGGTAAGAGGATTTTATACAAATCAACAAATTAGTAAATAACCAACCACCAACCACCAACCACCATTCACTAGATCCTCTCCTCCTTAATCTCCTCCACAATTTCCGGATTCAGCAGGGTAGAAGTATCTCCGAAATTCGCGAAATCACCTTCCGCGATTTTCCTTAAAATCCTCCGCATAATCTTGCCGGAACGTGTTTTCGGTAACGCGCTTACAAACTGGATTTTGTCCAGTTTTGCAATGGGGCCTATGGTATCGCTGATTACCTGATTGATTTCCTTTCTCAGGTTGTCGCGGTCGCGACTCTCGCCGGTGTCTTTCAGAATAACATAACCGTAAAGCGCACTTCCCTTAATATCGTGCGGATATCCCACAATCGCCGATTCGGCCACTGCAGGATGCTGGTTGATGCTGTCCTCAATCGGTGCGGTTCCCAAATTGTGTCCGGAGACGATAATCACATCATCAACTCGGCCGGTAATCCGGTAGTAGCCCACTTCATCCCGCAAAGCACCGTCGCCGGTAAAGTATTTCCCCGGAAAAGCGGTAAAGTAAGTCTCTTTATACCGCTGATGGTCGCCCCAAATCGTCCTTGCAATTCCGGGCCACGGAAAACGGATACAGAGGTTGCCGTCCACCTGATTTCCGGTAATTTCATTGCGTTTGTCATCCATCAGAACGGGCTGGATTCCCGGCAGTGGAAGGGTAGCATAAGTGGGTTTTGTAGGCGTTACAAACGGAATCGGTGAAATCATAATGCCGCCGGTTTCGGTTTGCCACCAGGTATCTACAATCGGGCATTTCTTTTTGCCCACATGGTCGTTGTACCAGTGCCAGGCCTCATCGTTAATGGGTTCGCCCACGGAACCTATGATGCGCAGACTGGAGAGGTCATGCTTTTCCACCCATTCGTAGGATTCTTTAGCCAAAGAACGTATCGCAGTCGGAGCTGTGTAAAACTGTGTAACTTTGTGTTTTTCAATCACTTCCCAGAAACGGTCCGGTTCCGGGTACGTAGGAACACCTTCGAAGATCACCGTCGTAGCGCCGTTTGCGAGCGGTCCGTAGAGGATGTACGAGTGCCCTGTGATCCAGCCAATGTCCGCTGTGCACCAGTAAATATCGTTTTCCCTGTAATTAAATACGTTCTTGAAAGTATACGCCGTGTAAACCATATAACCGGCCGTGGTGTGCAACATGCCTTTCGGTTTTCCAGTGGAGCCGGAAGTGTACAGAATGAACAGTGGATCTTCGGCATCCATTATCACCGAAACAAAATCTGAAGCGGCTTTTTCGTAAAGCGGTTCCAGCCAGAAGTCGCGTCCTTCCTTCATTTTTACGTTGCCGCCGGTTCTTTTCACAACCAAAACTTTCTCCACAGTCGGGCAGCTTTCCACGGCTTCGTCGATA
>CAYXUO010000045.1:14563-15382 GCA_964468335.1 uncultured Chryseobacterium sp.
TGAGATCGATGGCTTTGTTACCGCGGTAACTTCCGTCCGAACAGATTATCAGTTTTGCCTGGCAGTCATTCACACGTGAAGTCACCGCCGAGGCAGAGAATCCAGCAAATATCACCGAATGCACTGCTCCCAGGCGTGCGCAGGCCAGCATCATCACGGCAAGTTCAGGAATCATCGGCAGATAAATGCAGACCCGGTCGCCCTTTTCAATGCCCATATCGCGCAGCACATTGGCCATTTTGCAGACTCTGTCGCGTAGTTCGGAATACGAAATATGCTGTGCTTCTTCTTTGGGATCGTTGGGTTCCCAAATGATCGCGGTCTTGTCCCCGCGGGTGTTCAGGTGGCGGTCGATGCAGTTTTTGGTGATGTTGAGTTTCGCGTTTTTAAACCATTTAATTTTGGCCTCCTGCATGTCATATTCCACCACTTTGCTCCAGCGCTGGTACCAAACGAAGTTTTCGTCGGCAATTTTATCCCAGAATTTTTTTGGGTTCTTGATTGATTTTTTATACTGTTTAAAATAATCCGGAAGATCATCTATAAAATAATTCTTCATAATTTTTAATTTTTTATTCTGCTTTTATTCAGGAGCTTTTTCCTGCTATGCGCTCATACTCCTCCCCGCCTGCGGCGGGTGCGGGGTAACCGCTCCTATCAGGGCTAAGGAGCCTGGGTAGCCAAATCCTGTTCAGGTATCTAAGTTAGATTTTTTCTTTTTTATACAAGTCCATCATTTGCTGAAGTTCTTCCACAATGGATTCATCATCTATGGTGGATGGCATCTGGTATTCCTTCCCATCCAGCATGGTGCGGATC
>CAYXUO010000046.1:0-11856 GCA_964468335.1 uncultured Chryseobacterium sp.
AGAAAAATACTACTGAAAGACTGGAACTGAAAAAATACAATCCCGTTTTAAAGAAGTACACCGTTCACAAAGAAATTAAGTAATCTTAATAAAGATATCGTACAATGGCAAAGAAAGTTGTAGCAACCCTGAAAGACGCCAGTTCTAAAAAGATGGCGAAAGTGGTAAAAATGAACAGATCTCCTAAGACAGGAGCGTACATTTTTGAAGAGAAAGTAATGAACGCCGATGACGTTGATGCTTTCCTGAAGAAATAATTGACATTAGAATATAATGATAAACGGACTACTCAAGCAATTGGGTAGTTTTTTATTTATCTTTGTATTTACCGCTTAACGGTGGATTAAGCCCTGCTTAATATTCCGTTGCATAATATAAATTATAACCGGACATCTTATGTCTTTAATCTGATATCTCAAATATGAGTTGGTTTAAAAAAATATTCAATAAACAGGAAAAAGAAACACTGAACCAGGGACTGGAGAAGTCAAGCCAGGGATTTTTTGACAAAGTTTCCAAAGCTGTAGTAGGGAAAAGCAAAGTAGATGATGATGTGCTGGATGACCTGGAAGAAATTCTTATCAGGTCTGATGTGGGGGCCGCCACTACGGTAAAGATTATTGAAAGAATTGAAAAGCGGGTTGCACGGGATAAATATGTTGGAACAGACGAACTGGATACCATTTTAAGGGAAGAGATCACAGGTTTACTGCTGGAAAACCCGCATGCAGCCACGGCGAATATTGACATCAGCAAGAAACCTTATGTAATAATGGTGGTGGGTGTAAATGGTGTCGGAAAAACTACCACCATCGGAAAGTTGGCACACCAATTTAAGTCTGAAGGCAAAATGGTGGTGTTGGGCGCTGCAGATACCTTTCGCGCAGCAGCTGTGGACCAGCTTGTGATATGGAGCGAACGTGTTGGTGTTCCTATCGTAAAACAGGGCATGGGTTCCGATCCGGCTTCCGTTGCCTTTGATACCGTACAAAGCGGTGTGGCACAGGGTGCCGATGTGATAATCATTGACACGGCGGGAAGACTTCATAATAAAGTAAACTTAATGAATGAACTGACCAAAATTAAAAAGGTTATGCAGAAAGTACTTCCAGACGCGCCTCATGAAATCCTGCTGGTATTGGATGGTTCCACAGGCCAGAATGCGTTCGAGCAGGCAAGGCAGTTCACGGCAGCTACAGAGGTAAGCGCTCTGGCTGTAACCAAGCTGGACGGTACGGCGAAGGGAGGAGTAGTCATTGGCATATCCGATCAGTTCCAGATTCCGGTAAAATATATCGGTGTGGGAGAAAAAATGAATGACCTTCAACTCTTCAACGGAGCGGAGTTCGTAGATTCCTTTTTCAGGCGGAACTAAATTTTTTAAAATTTTAGAGTTTTTTTACATCATTTCAATAATTACAGGGCCCAATTTAAAAAAGGTCCAGATTTAGCTTAGGATAAGTAAATCAATAATAATTATTAACATTAAAATTTTAAAACTATGGGTATTTTAACTTGGATCATTTTTGGTCTCATCGCAGGTGCAATCGCAAAATTCATTATGCCAGGTAATCAGGGCATGGGTTGGTTAATGACCATCATCCTTGGTATCGTAGGTGCATTTGTAGGGGGTTGGATTGGAAGTATGTTCGGCTGGGGCACAGTTGACGATTTTGATTTCAGAAGTATCATTCTGGCTGTAGTAGGCGCCCTGCTTGTCCTTTGGATTTATGGAATGGCAACCAGACGTGGATAAACTATTAAAGTAAAAAAAAGAAATCCCTCACCTGTATCAGGTGAGGGATTTTTTAATGACTATAAGTTTGTTATTGTAGTCTGATGGTAAATGGCATCCCCATGATGATACCGGATTGCATCTTTGGATTGGTGATCTGCTCAAATAACTGATAATTTTCCTTTCCGATTTTATTCTTCAGGAATCTGGCGGAGATCTCATCTTCATTTAAATTCTCAAATAACTCTTCAAGTTGTGAACGCTTTTTAGGAAACGATTCAACACTATAATCTTTTATTTTGGCCCTCTTAGCTGCATATGCCAGAGCGTCATTTAAAGAACCCAACTCATCAACCAGCCCGTTTTGTTTGGCCCGCGTTCCGGACCATACACGACCACCGCCCAGCTCATCAATCTGTGCATAAGATTTCTTCCTGTTCTGCGTCACGAAATGGACAAACCTTTTGTACGTACCTTCTACGCTTTGTGTCATTATTTTAACTGTACCAGGAGAGACTCCGTTAACAAGTGAAAAGTTATTTGAATTCGCATTGGTACTCACGCCATGAGAATAGATACCGTTTCTGTTCGCCAGGTCTTTAGCGTAGGGAATCATGCCGAAAACACCAATAGATCCGGTGATCGTATTTTGCTCGGAATAAATTCGGTCTGCCGCCATGGCAATATAATACCCGCCGGATGCAGCATAATCTCCAAAAGAGACTACGAGTGGCTTTTTCTTTTTCAGCTGCTGCAGTTCAAACAAAATCTCATCAGAAGCATTTGCGCTCCCGCCAGGAGAATTAACACGCAGAACAACGGCTTTTACATCCTTGTCCTCCGCGAGTTTTTTTATCTGGGTTACAAAATTCTGCGCATAGATATCCTTCAGACCTTCGCCATTGTAGATCGCACCTGATGCATAGAGTACCGCGACTTTATTTTTATCCGACTTTTCATCATCCTTATAGGACCGGATGTATTTTGCCAGACTTATCCTGTTAATGTCATCCTTTTCCTTCAGTTTCAATTTGGACTTTAAAATATCATCATATTGCGACTTCTGCAGGAGTTTGTCGGCAAGCCTGTGCTTAACCGTCAGTTCCGGAATCACCCCATATAGGCTGTCAACTACCATCCCCATCGCCGACGGTGAAATTTTTCTTGAAGCTGCAATTTTAGCCGAAGTAACACTCCAGATATCATTAAGAAGTGTACTGAGCTGTTCCCGGTTTTCATCCGACATATCATCACGCATATATGGTTCTACAGCTGCTTTATATTTTCCGTGACGGATAATCTCCAGTCCAATCCCGTATTTTTCCGCAAAACTTTTCATATACATCACTTCAGTACCCAGACCCTTTAACTCAATACCCCCAGAAGGATTCAAATAATATTGATCTGCAACTGAGCCCAAATAATAAGCGGGTTGTGATACAGTATTGCCATAGGCCAGGATAAATTTACCGGACTTCCGGAAATCCTGCAGCGCATCACGAATTGCATCCAACTGGGTCATTCCGGCACTGATAAAATCTGTTTCAATACTTATACCTTGAATTTTAGGATCAGCTTTGGCTTTTTTTATGGCATGCACGGCATCATAGACCAATACACTTTTGGATGGGCTCTTAAAAAGAAACAGGTCACCCTGATCTTCTGTAGGACTGTCAATAATGTTCGTTTTCATATCAAGGGTAAGTACTGAGCTTTTTTTAACCTGCGTTTTCTTATCGCCAGCCGCTGCGCTCACCACCATCATCAAAATAAAAAACACTGTAAATACACCGCCAATCAGCAGGATTGCGACTATATTTGCAAGTACGTTTCTGAAAAAACTTTTCATAATAAATTTAGAATTTTACGATATGTCGCACTATGAAGTCATTTTGTTACTCGGGAGTAATTTAGAAATCCCCGAAAAAAATATAGAAATGGCATTAGAGTTGCTAGAGAAGAGTAACTGCGTAATAAAGCGTAAAAGCAAGTCGCTTTTAACTGAACCCGTAGAGTTCGAATCTGACCATATATTTTGTAATATAGCAATAATGATCAGTACTGGATTATCACCTGTATCATTACTTAAGGAGATAAAAAGCATTGAAGGGAAAATGGGACGGTTAAAAGACAGTGGTGATACCAGAGAATATACGGATAGGATAATAGATATAGACATCGTTACATTTGAAGGTTTACAATTTACTTCATCTCAACTTGAAATACCGCATAAAAGACATCTGCTTGAGCGGGATTTTTCAAGAAAACTTATAGATGATTTGCGCAGTGGTAAGAATTAGAAAATAGTCAAGGGACAGAAGCAGTGAATGGTAAGGGATTTCATTTATGCTTCACAATGCTCCCGGCTGTTAAATATTAAATATCAATTATTAACATTAAAAACAATAAATTATGAGAGTAACTACCGCCGTACTTGCATTGTCGCTGGCTATACCGTTTGCCGCGTCTGCGCAGGACTCTATCGCAGTAATGAGTAATGAATACCCAAATACGTATTCGTCAGGATCTGCCAATGTTTATCCTTTCACACAGGAATCAAAAAGATTTAACGACTGGGCTGTTTCTGCCGGTGTCGGAGTTCCCTTATTACAAACTGCGGAACTTACCTCAGTAAAGTTTAATGATAATGTAGGGAAAACTGTTTTCGGTTATTCAGCTTACTTGAGTGTTGACAAAGCTATTTCACATGCGTTCGGTTTGAAGCTGCAGTATGACCGAGGTGAAACCAGACAGGGATGGTTTAATACTAAAAATGCGGATGCAACAGCTGCGGCTCCAATTGCAGGGCGTACACAATACGACGCATTATCCCTACTAGGAGATGTAAACCTTTCAAATCTTTTAAGAAGAGTAGATAATAAGTCACCTTATAGATGGGCACTGCACGCGTATGCCGGATTAGGAAGCTTGGCATACAGAGCTTATGTGGAGGATGCAAACGGTCAGCGCATGACTGGAGAAGTTGAGCCTTTCTCACTTGGTTCATGGATGTTCCAGGGAGGTACCGGTTTAAAATACAGATTGAATAATAGACTGGATGCTGAAGCAAGATTAATGTATGTTTACACAGGAGATGATGAATTTGATGGTATTGTACAACCATCGGACAAATCAGACAATTTCTTTAACGCCACATTAGGTCTTACTTATAACATCGGTAAGCACCAGTCACACCTATTCTGGCATGATCCATTGCAGGAGATCTACTACAAATTAGATGTTCTTGCGGAAAAGAATCAGGATATTGAAGTTTGTAAAGCTGGTGACAACGATAATGACGGTGTTTGCGACGATTGGGACAGACAGCTTGATACTCCAGCAGGAGCTAGAGTTGACGGTGCTGGTGTAGCTCTTGACACTGACCTGGATGGTGTAATTGACTTATACGACAAGTGTGTTACCGTACCGGGACCAGTTGAAAATGACGGATGTCCAACATCAGGACCAATGAATGGTGGTGTAATTACTGATGACACAAGAACTCTTGAAGGAATTGAATTTGATTTAAACTCAGACAGAATTCTGCCATCAAACACTCCAATCCTTAACAACGCTATCAATTATATTAATTCTACCCCAGGAGCTTACAGAGTTGTTGGTGGAACGGATACCAGAGCCAGCGATGCATATAACCAAAATCTTTCTCAAAGAAGAGCCAATACTGTAAAAAATTATTTGGTACAGAAAGGTGTAAGCAGCGGAAAGCTTGAAGCTGTAGGCCGCGGTGAAAAAGATTTGAAGTACACAGAATGCGATCCTGCTACAAAATGTCCTGAATGGAAAAACAGAGCAAACAGACGCGTTTATTTCGAAGCAAAATAATCAGAATTTCAGTATATTTTTAAGCCACGCATTGCGTGGCTTTTTTTATGATTACGGATTAGATTCCTTATTTTTACAGGATGATTTCCACAAGTGACTTTCAGAATCTGAAGTTGGAGACCCTGAAACATTTTTGGGGCCACACTACATTCCGGGAGCAGCAGGAGGAAATCATCAATGATGTCTTGTCCGGCCACGATGTGGTAGCGTTGCTGCCGACCGGAGGTGGAAAATCGTTATGTTACCAATTGCCGGCATTGTTGTTACAGGGTACGTGTCTGGTGATATCGCCCCTGCTGGCACTTATGCGCGATCAGGTACTGCAACTTAAAGAAAATGGTGTCGAAGCGGAGTATCTTTCATCAGAACTGGAAGATTTTCAGGCGGAAATAATTTATGGCCGCTGTCGGGACCAACTGACCAAATTGCTCTATATTTCTCCTGAACGCCTGAACAATCCTGTATTTCTGGATAATATCCGCACCATTGAACTTTCCTTCATAGCAGTGGATGAGGCACACTGTATTTCGGAGTGGGGACAGGACTTCCGACCAAGCTATCAAAATATCAGGTCATTCCGCGCCGAGTATCCCGGACTGGCCTGTTTGGCGCTTACTGCCACTGCCACACCCAAGGTGCTTACCGAGATTACAAAAAGGCTGGAACTTAAACATCCCATCATTTACCAGAAAAGTTTCAGACGGAATAATATAAAAGTATTTACCGATCAAATTGCGGACAAATACCAACGGGTACATGATCTGTTACGTTACAGTAAAAATGCGGGCATTATTTACACCCGCACCCGCAGGGAGGCGGAAGAACTGACCAGATTCCTCAAAAGTAAAAATGTAAATCATGTAGATTACTACCATGCGGGGCTCACCCTAAAGGAAAAACGGGAGAGACAGCAGCATTGGCTGCAATCCAGGGATCAGGTGCTCGTCTCAACAAATGCTTTCGGAATGGGCATTGATAAGGATAATGTCCGTTTTGTAATTCATTATTCCTGCCCGGCAAGCCTGGAAAATTATTATCAGGAAATCGGACGGGCTGGCAGGGACGGTGCAGACAGTTATGCTTTCCTGCTTTGGAATGAGCAGGAACTTGAAGCATTTGATCAGTTGCTGAAATACCAGACACCGGACAGGCACGAATTCAATTCAGTTATTACTTACCTCTATTCCCTGTTTCAGATTGCTGATACAGACCTTCCTGAAAACACTTTTCAGCTCCATACCGATACTTTACGAAGAGTAAGCCAAACAACCACCGGCAAGATAAAAAACATCCTGAATTTCATGCACAATCAGGAACTTATCTATTTGAACAGTTTTAAAAGTCTCTCCTCTCTCGAACTTAAACTTTTACCGGACGAAATTGATCAGCTCCCTAAGAAAGACGCCTATTTTCTGGAACTTTTGCTTCGTAATCTGGCCGGAATTTCCGCCCGGAAAGTAATGTTCAGCGAAGTCAACCTAAGTGCCAAAATAGGTGTAGATGTTTTATTGCTGAAAGAGCGGATTCGCGAACTGCAGCGCAATGGACATCTGGATTATATAGATGGTGCGCTTTCCAGCATAAAATTCCTTCAGCCACGTAACGACAGGGTTCTGAGCTCAAAATACTGGAATCTTTTTTATCAGATCCAAAAAAACAAACTGCAGAAGTGGGAAGAAATGAAGTTCTATGTAAGAAACCGGGATCATTGCAAAATGCGGATGATTCTATCCTACTTTGGCGAAAAAAACTCGGAAAAATGCGGACACTGCATGGTGTGCGAATCCAAAAAAGGACATTCAACAAAAACAGTTACCGAAGAAATAACCACTGTTCTCAGCCGTAGTGCATGTACTGCCGATGAGATCGCGATCCAGCTAAACTTTTATGAAAAAGAGAAAATTTTGGAGCACCTGATTCTCCTACTGGATGCAGGAAAGGTAAAAATGCTGAATTTCCGCACCTATGCACTTGCCTGATTACAGAACACCTAAAAATTATTATTTCCCTATGAAATCGTTAAGAACCGTATTTTTCGGCACACCGGAGTTTGCAGCCACAAGTCTGAAGGCAATTCATGAATCTGCACATGAGATTGTGGGGGTCGTCACAGTTCCGGATAAGGCTAGTGGCCGCGGTCAGAAGATTAATGAATCCCCGGTTAAAAAGTATGCTTCAGAGCACCGACTTCCGATATTTCAACCGGAAAAACTCAGAAACAGTGAATTTCTGGAGCAGATGAAAAACCTGGATGCAGATGTATTTGTGGTGGTAGCTTTCCGCATGATGCCCAAGGTGCTTTTTGGACTGCCAAAACTGGGAACTTTTAACCTGCATGCTTCACTTTTGCCGGACTATCGTGGCGCTGCACCTATCAATTATGCCATAATAAATGGCGAGACTAAAACCGGTATAACCACTTTCTTCATTAACGAAAAAATAGACGAGGGTCAGATCCTGCTGCAACAGGAGATGGAAATTAATCCAGAGGATAATGCCGGCACTTTACATGATCGTCTGATGAAGGAGGGCGCTCAGCTGGTAGTAAAAACACTGGACGGTTTGGCAAACGGCAACTTAGCTGAAAAACCTCAGCAGGAAAAAGAAAAGGTTAAGAATGCCTTTAAGATCTATAAGGAGGACACACGCATTGACTGGCAACAGGACGCGGAAACCATTCACAACTTTGTGCGTGGACTGTCTCCCTCTCCCTGCGCCTTCACAAAACTTAAAATTGGGGCGGACGAAAAGACGCTCAAAATTTATGCAGGTAATACGGAGGAAACGGAAAGTACCGAATCTCCGGGCCATGTGTTTGCTGACCGGAAGAACTTTAAGATCATGACGGGCAGTGGATGGTACCTACCGCGCGAGGTACAGCTGGAAGGCAAAAAGAGAATGGACATAAAAGATTTCCTGAACGGCCTGGGCACGTACGACAATATTTCCATCATACCATAAACTAAAAATCGTTGCCAATTATTTGGCAACGATTTTTTTTAGGAATAAATAGTGTATTTCTAACCTTGTTTTCTGTGCGTGCTTTTAGGAGCGGATTTGGCAGCAGATGTAGAAGCTTTCACTTTCGGCGTACTGCTCTTTTCGGCTTTAGCTGCAGTTTTCTTCTCTGCCGGCTTAAGTTCCACTTTGTCTTCAGCGGCCTGCTCCTCCGTATTTTGTTCAGGCTTAGCGAAGCTGTCCTGGTGTATGAAACCGGCTTTATGCAGGATATTATACCATTGCAGAAGTTTCTTTATATCTGAAATATACACCCGGTCCTTATCATAATCCGGCAATGCAGACGACATGAATTCCCTAAGTTCCGCATCCGCAGACTTATGGGAAATAGTTTCACCAAATCCGTTTGCTTTTGCAATATTTTCAAAAACTTCAAAAAGAGCAACTTCCTTATCCGTTGTAAACATGGCTATATTATCCAGTAAACTTACCTGGCTGGAATTACCAATGCTCACTTTCTTCTTCGTGCTCACATCTTCTATAATAAAGCCGTTCTTCAGTTGGGAAACCAGCTTAAACAATCCCGGCTTTCCGGAAATTGAAATAATTTTTTCTAACTCCATATTCTATATTTAAAATTTAGTCACGCGGCTAACGTCACTTATTTAGCTTAATTTTTGTTTAGGTAATATTTCTATTTTGGAAATCTCATCTTGTAAGAAACATTTACATCACCCTGCATTATTCTCGCCAACTTACCTTTAACCAGTTTTTTCTTTAGCGATGACAGGTGATCTGTAAAGAGAACCCCCTGAATATGATCATATTCATGCTGAATTACCCGGGCACGAATATCGGAAAAAGTTTCGGTATGCTTAACAAAATTTTCGTCAAAGTATTCAATCACGATGGTTTCCTTACGCTTCACATCCTCACGTACATCCGGGATAGAAAGGCACCCTTCGTTAAACTTCCATTCAGGACCGCTTTCCTCCAATATCCGCGCATTGATGAAGACTTTACGGAAGTCCTTTAATTCCTCTGAAATATCTTCATAATCCTCATCTTCTGCCAGCGGACTAACATCTATGCAAAAAAGCCTGATATCCAGACCGATCTGTGGGGCAGCCAGGCCAATACCGTGAGCACTGTACATGGTCTCATACATATTGTGAATTAATTCCTTAAGATTAGGATAATCTTTATCAATGTCCTGACCTTTCTTCCTTAAGACAGGATCTCCAAATGAGCGGATTGGTAATATCATTTCTGTATCTGTTGTAAATAATTCTGTAAAATTATGGTGGCACTTACTTTATCGATCAAGGCTTTGTCCTCCCGCTTTTTCTTGCTCATACCACTCTGTGATATATAAAGTGAGGCAAGTTTCGAGGTAAACCGCTCATCCATACGGTAAACCGGTATTTCCGGAAATTTGTTTTCAAAAACTTTAATAAAAGCCAGGATATCCTTTTCAATTTCGGAGGCTATGCCCTGCAAATTGGTGGGTAGTCCCACGACCACCTCATCTACTTTATTGGATTGATAATAGCTTTTTAGGAAATCAAAAAGACGGACGGTATCCACAGTTTCCAGACCACTTGCTATAATCTGCATATCATCTGTGACAGCGATGCCCACTCTTTTCTTTCCGTAATCGATTCCCATTATCTGTCCCATCGGGCGCAAATTTACTAATTTTAAGTGGTTTAGGAGTCCGCATTTCAGTGCGAAGAAAGGTTTAATGGAAAATTATTTATAATTTTAGTTCTCCAAATTCAAAACAGTAAATGAAAAAACTAATACTTATTCGGCACGCCAAAAGCGATTGGCCAGAGAACACAGACGACTTTGACAGACCACTGGCCACCCGGGGACATTCGGACGCGCAAAAAATGGCTAATTACCTTAAAAGCCAGGCAATTGATATTGAACAACTGATCACCAGCCCCGCTGTACGTGCGAAAAGCACCTGTGAAATTTTTGGTGAAACCTTCTGTAAAGACTTCCGTACTGATGATAAGCTGTATCAGCCTTCTGAACAGAATATTATGTCAGTACTATATGATCTGGATAATGAAGTGCATTCCGTGGCCCTGTTTTCCCATAACAACGGCATCTCTAATTTTGCCAATACCATGACAGAAGATGTTTTCCTGCTTCCTACCTGTGGCGTTGCCGGCTTTGAAGTGGACTGCAGTTCCTGGCTGGACTTTGAGGCAGCTGATAAAAAATTAATATTTTTTTACGAACCCGAAACAATCTGATCTTCCGCCGGCATGTTAGGCTGGAGGAAGGAGAAACTTATATTTCCATACTTTCTGGTGTCTGTAATGTTTTCATGAACCGGCACTTTTTTCGTTGGATGTTCCAGCACGAAAACTCCATTTTCCTTAAGGTAATTGTTGTTTAGAACCAGTGAGATCAATTCTGAATATTTCTTTTCGTCAAGGTCAAAAGGCGGATCGGCAAATATAAGGTCGTACTGTTTCCTGCCGCGGTTTTTCTTCAGCCAGTCGAAAGAGTCGCCACGCTGCACGTTGATCTGGAGCTGCATTTCAAGTTCAGCAGCGGTGCTGTTAATGAATCCGGCATGTTTGGCATTCATTTCTACTGCAGTTACATCCTGGCAACCGCGCGAAGCAAATTCCAGTGAAATGGAACCAATACCTGCGAAAAGATCCAGTGCAGAAACATAGGACAGGTCATAGCGGTTTTCCAGCATGCTGAACAGCGCCTCTTTGGCAAAGTCGGTTGTTGGCCTTACATCAAAATTTTTAGGAGCCGCAATTCTTTTGGCTTTCCATTTACCTGCTATTATTCTGAACATAATTTCGTTGTTTGTATCCGTACCGCACTAGGAATTAACCAGATACTTGCGTTTTGGAAGGTTATCAAATACGATCTTCAGGTTTTTTACAAATTTCTGAAGTTCGGAAATAAAGGTTTCATTTTCGGATGTTTCACCGTAAACAAAAAATCGCGTCTCGCCCAGACCGAAACCAATTTTACTAAGACTGAACATGATAAAGTAAAGGAAGTCCACCTCAGATTTAACATCAAGGTTGTTATACAGCACTACTTTACGGCTTTCCAGCGCAAAGAACTCGCACTGATTGTGGTACAGGTTAATATGAATTTCTTTCCCTCCCCTGGGCGAGATACTGTTTAAAAATTTCTCACCGGAAAAATTAAACTGCGCAGGAATATGCGTCTGTTTTATGAGCGTATATAAATCCCTGGGCAATGTGTAGTAAAACTGCACTTTGTATTTCTTATTCACAGAGAGCCTCAGTTCTTCATCTTCCTTTTGCACAGGC
>CAYXUO010000046.1:11866-15168 GCA_964468335.1 uncultured Chryseobacterium sp.
GGACCTAAATCATGGCGGTCAAAACCCTCGGGCATCAGCGTGAAATGATTGAGCGCAGAAAGAACAGATACCGACGAAAACTTTCTCTCCAGCAATTCCGAAAGTTTACTGCTGATGGACTGTTCCGGCATTTCTTCATTAACAAAAAAAGTCGATTCTGCCTGTATGCTTTTGTTTCGGAGAACCTGGTGGTAAAGACCGTCCCGCGTGAAGAGTAAATTTAATTTTTCCATCTTGAAGTGGACAAATTTATTAAATTATTCCCGGCTTCGGAAATGAGCCCTTCCTTATTGTGAAATTAAACCTAACTTTGTGTACCATCTATCTTATTAAACTACCGAAAATGAAAAAGGCCGCTTTTATCCTGCTACTGATGTTCAGTTCACTGCTTATTGCACAGAAAAAAGTTAAAGATAAGGTTGTTGAGGCTTCGTGCGGTATGTGCCAGTTCAAGCAGAAAACTGACAGCGGATGTGTACTGACTGTAAAAATTGATAAAAAGGTATATACGGTTACCGGCACCGGAATTAATGACCATGGCGATGCTCATGCTGATGACGGCTTCTGCAATAAAGTTAGGAAAGCCAAAGTCTCAGGAGAAATAAATGGGTCGACTTTTGCAGCCTCGAGTTTTAACCTGCTGCCGCTGAAATAGTTTCAGTCAAATTTTACCGTTACAGAACCCGACTCATGGTGAAGGATGGCGTTGTTATAAAACTCCAGGCCGGTCTGTGCGCTCAGTACATCATGTACCATTTGCTGTAAGACCCCATCTCCTATTCCGTGTATGATTTCCAGGTTTTTCAAATGATTCTTCCTGCAGAAGTCCATTGTTTCAATCAATTTTTCTTTTTGCAGAAAAAGCCTTTCAAAACTGTCATATGTTGACGGATTCTTAACCAAATTATCAAAATGCAGATCCAGTATCAGGGGCTTCTTATTATGTTTTTTGGAGGATTTCTTAGGCGCTTCTTTTTTTAACTGCACCTTTAAGCCCTCATATAAAGCAGGATTCTGGACCACAAGTTTATCTTTAGGATATTGATGGGTAAAACCATGGCTGTCCCGAAAGACCACAACATCGCCATGCACTGAAGTTATCATGCCTGCCAGATCATCGTCCAGTACAGAAATATATTCTCCTATTTTCATTTTGGTCCCAACTCAATAATTTCCAGATGGTCTACATTTCCTTTGGACACTTCAAAGCGCATCATTGTCCGCATTTTGTGCCAGCCTTCTTTTCCGCAGGCCCCCGGGTTAAGATGAAGAAGTTGATTTTCCTTATCAAACATTGCCTTCAGTATATGCGAATGTCCCGAGATAAATAATTTTGGTGTTTTGCTGGCGATTTCTCTTTTAGTCAAGGGCGAATATTTACCGGGATAACCACCTATATGAATCATCAGCACCTCTACCCCTTCGCAGACAAACCGGTTCACTTCCGGAACACATTTTCGTACAGCATCACCGTCTATATTACCATAAACTGCCCGCAGCGGCTTAATATCTTCAAGTGCGGTCAGGACTTCCATACTTCCAAAATCTCCGCAGTGCCATACCTCATCGGCTGCTGCTGCATAATCCAGAATACGCTTGTCCATGTAAGAATGGGTGTCTGACAATAGTAAAATCTTCTTCACCCTGCAAAATTATTAAAATTCAATCACCAATAGTGCAAATGATCAGTCTTTGTAGACAAAGTAACAGAAGGCGGCTCCGGAAAATTTCTTAAATTTGTAAAAATTCTAAATAAATGCCTAAAATATCCAACAGAGCGGCGGAAATGCCAGCTTCTCCAGTTAGAAAACTCGTTCCTTATGCTTTGCAAGCCAAACAGAAAGGAGTTAAGGTGTACCACCTCAACATTGGACAACCGGACATTGACACTCCACAAAGTGCCATAGACGCATTGAAAAATATTGATCTTAAAGTGTTGGAATATGCACTTTCAGAAGGTAATATAGAATACCGCACCGCGCTTAAGGATTATTATCATTCTTTAGGATTTACGGACCTGACCCCTGACAATTTTATTGTAACTAACGGTGGATCCGAGGCACTGAATTTTGCCCTCTCCACGCTTTGTGACGATGGTGATGAGGTAATTATACCGGAACCGTATTATGCTAACTATAACGGATTCACAAGCACTTTCAACATAAAGGTAGTAGCTATTCCTTCCACAATTGATACCGGATTTGCACTTCCTCCCATAGAAGAATTTGAAAAGAAAATCACCCCAAAAACACGTGCAATCATTATCTGCAACCCCGGCAATCCGACCGGCTACCTGTATACCCGCGAGGAGCTGCAGCAGCTGGCAGATATTGCGCTGAAGCATGATATCGTTATAATTTCGGACGAGGTTTACAGGGAATATGTATATGACGGCAAGCAGCAGGTTTCAATGTTCGATTTTCCTGAACTGGCAGAAAACTGCATCATCATTGATTCCGAATCCAAGCGTTACTCCATGTGCGGCGCCAGGATCGGCTGTCTGATTACCCGCTCCAAAACCATTCACGACGCAGCCATGCTGTTTGCACAGGCCAGGCTTTCGCCTGTTCTATTAGGTCAGATCGCTGCAACGGCAGCTCATAAGGATGATGCTGCCTATATTATGCAGGTCCGAAGCGAATATACACACCGACGCAATGTCCTTGTGGATTTACTGAATGGAATCCCGGGCGTGATTTGTCCGAAACCCAAAGGTGCATTCTACTGCGTGGCCGAACTTCCTGTTGATGATTCCGAAAAATTCGCACAGTGGTTGCTGGAGCATTACTCCAACAACGGCGAAACCGTAATGGTAGCGCCGGCAGGTGGCTTTTACAGTGATCCGGAATTGGGTAAAAAGCAGGTTCGTATTGCTTATGTTCTGAAAGAGGAGGATTTGCGCCGTAGTGTGGAGCTTCTTAATGACGCGATTCATAAGTACCGCGAGGAATTCAGCCTTTAGGATTTTCCACCTTACTTCAGTACAATATGATCATTCTTGAAAATCATTCCTTAAAAGAATATAATACTTTTGGGGTAGATGTTTCCGCACAATACTTAGCAGCTGCCTCTACCCTGGAAGATTTAAGATCCGTAATAGATTTTGCGAAAAGCAACAGTCTGCCAATACTGATGCTTGGTGGCGGTTCCAATGTGCTTTTTACAAAAAGCTTTGAAGGTGTTGCGGTTCAGATTAACCTGAAGGGAATTGATGAAGAAATTCTTAATGACGACGAAGTTCTGGTTAAGGCTCAAGCTGGCGAAAACTGGCACTCCTTTGTTCAATATTGTTTACAGAAAAA
>CAYXUO010000047.1:0-15078 GCA_964468335.1 uncultured Chryseobacterium sp.
TGGTCGTATTGCTGTTAAATTTCTCCGGCGCAGTCTGATATGCTCCTGATGTAGAAATATTATCGGTTGATCCGTAAGTGGAACCTGAAATATAGATTTCGGAACCGTTTAATGACAGTACTTTATCAAAAGAATTCTGCTCCCATCCGTTTCCTCCGAAATATGTGCTCCACTGCCTGTTTCCGCTATGGTCGAACTTACTGAGGAATATGTCAGAATCGCCGACTACCTGCGTACGGAAACTTCCTGGAGTCGCAAAGAAGTTGGAATTATTCAGGTTATAATCTTCACCGGTTAGGTAAACACCGGTTTCATTTACCTCAATATCAAGGGCAAGAAATAAACTGGTTGTCACCGCAGGCCCGTAATAGGTTCCCCAGCTACGCTGCCCTGTATCGGCATTTATTTTGGCGAGTGCAACACTGGATACGGCACTTTGGAAGGCGCCGGGTGTAGCCAGTGTACTGAGGTTGGAATTGGTATTAGCTTCCGTAATCAAATACAGCGCATTTCCATAGTACGCCATATTAGTTACGGCAGCCGGAAGGTAAGTAGCCCATACCAGTTGTCCGCTGGAATTAAGTTTTACCAAATATGCATTAGCCAAAACATTATTTTGTGCATCATACATAATATCAAAGTTTTCCTGCAGTACGCCCGGTGTGGTAAAGTTCTGTGAAATAGTGGTCAAACCGGAAATATAGACGTTTCCCACTGCGTCCACCCTCACTGCATTTTGGTACGTTTTACCCGGCAGAAAAGTGGCCCACAGCAGTGCTCCGTTTGCGGCATACTTCGCCAGCATATTTTTCCTGTCTGAATTCTCAGGATCAGTGGACATCCATACACCTGCCGTTGCGCTAAGTGAGGGTGCAGAACCCAGATGGTATTGCACAAAACTATTGTCCTGTCCGTCAATATAGTGCAACAAACTCATCTGCGAGCCTGGCGCTGCCGATCCTAAGTATTGGTAGCCATATTTTGTAGGAGAGCCATTTGCCGTAATGGCTACATCAAACTGGTTATTGTGTGGTGACAGGTAGTTTTGCGCACCTCCCAAAACAAACTGATTATAATACGTATCCGGATAAAAACTGTTATACCAAATATGGCCACGCAGATGCATGTTCTTCTGAGAATCAAATACAATTCCCGTCTGCATATAATTACCAGACATCTGCGCACCCGCCGCCCCAAAATAAGTGCCCCAGGTGCGTTCGTATTCAAAGTTATTTTGTGCGGCAAAGAATCCTGCCAAAAAAAAGCATACAAGTAGAGTAAAATTTTTCATATTTTTTTTCAATTTGTCATTCTTTATACTAACGCTATCCGTCTTTACTGGTTAGGCGCATAAGTTTCATTAAATATAAGAAATTCGAATCACCCCCCCGAAAATTATTTACTTAAAAAACTCTATATTTATATTAACAATCGGTAAAATGACAAATTATTTCAGTAATTTATTAAAATTGAGGGATAATTTCCACCAGATAATTGATTAAGCAAGTAGCATCTATTTTCCTCCGTTTGGGATCGCTTTGCGGGCCGTCCCGACGATCGTCGGAACGCACGCATCGCAATAACAGCGCAGTGCTTGCGGGCGAAACAAAGTGCGGTGTGAATTACAGCTTAGGTTAGCTACATCGTAATAAGTCAGAAGACCGCAGCAAATCGCTGCGGTCTTCTGTGAGATCGTATTTGTATGGATTACACCCCGGCTTCCGCTTCGCACACACGCCAAACCGCATCATTCTGCGGTACCGGCGCAGTCACACGGATGTTATGGTTTGTAACGGGATGTTTGAATTCTAAATTCCGGGCATGCAGGTGGATGCCACCGTCCGGATTGGAGCGGGCAGCACCATATTTCAGATCGCCTTTTATCGGAGCGCCTATCTTGGATAACTGCGCCCTGATCTGATGATGGCGGCCTGTCTCCAGGTCGATCTCAAGAAGCTGGAAATTATCAAGGGTCTTTAAGCGCTCGTAATTCAGAATGGATTCCTTGGCATTTTCCGTAGGCTTTATGAAAACAGTTGCCTTATTGGTCTTTTCGTTTTTCTGAAGATAGTGAATCAAGCGTTGCTTTTCCGGTATCTCCGCCTTTGGCACCACTGCCCAGTAGGTTTTTTTGATTTCGCGGTTCTTAACCATTTGGGTCAGCCTTGTGAGCGCTTTCGAAGTCTTTGCATAAATTACCAGACCGGAGGTGGGCCTGTCTATACGGTGCACCAGTCCCAGAAAGACATTACCGGGCTTGGAATCTCTTTTTTTGATGAAATCTTTTATTAGGTCCAGCAAGGAAAGGTCGCCGGTCTTGTCGCCCTGAACAAGCTGACCGGTTGCTTTATTAATGATAAGAAGGTGATTGTCTTCGAAGACGATTTGTGATGCTTCAAACTGCTGCTTTGCATTTCCCATATTCATTCAAAAAAGCAAAAGTACGGGAATTTGGCGGTTTTCGGATTACGACATAGGACATACTGTTGCTTTTAGCGACAGCAATATCCTAATCTCATTACAAATTAAGCGGGGAAATTTTAGTTACGAACCTGACGCGGCCTGTTGAAGATGGACAGCAGTACACCACCAAACAAACCTGCGGTTTTAAGGAACTGAAGATTCAGGCTGTCCGGAAGAAGCGCTCCTATAATGCAGAATGCCGCAGCCAGATACATGGGGTAACGCATTTTGGGATTACTGAGGAACGGAGCCTGGAAAAAGAAACTTGCGCCAATTAAGATATAAAAGATTTTTTGGGAAAGAAGGGCGTTGATTTCCGGCGAGAACAGATTGAACCATCCTACAACGAGGCAGAAAATTGCGGCGACAGACAGGATTCCCTGAATCATTTGGGTATTTTTCATTTAATAACTTTCGTTTTGGTTAGGGAAATCGGCGGACTTTACATCCTTTACATATTCTGATACTGCACCGGTGATTTCCGTATATAGGTCACGGTATCTTCTTAAAAATTTTGGCGAGAATCCTTTGTTCATTCCCACCATGTCATGGTACACCAACACCTGACCGTCGCAATCCGGACCTGCTCCGATGCCGATGGTTGGAATGGATATGCTTTCTGAAACCTTTTTCGCAAGTCCGGCCGGAATTTTCTCCAGCACCAGCGCGAAGCAGCCCAGTTCTTCCAAAAGTTTAGCGTCACTTAAGAGTTTTTCAGCTTCAGCATCTTCCTTGGCTCTTACCTTATACGTTCCGAACTGATAAATGGACTGTGGAGTCAGTCCCAGGTGTCCCATTACGGGGATTCCGGCATTTACAATTTTCTTAATTGATTTCTCGATCTCTACCCCGCCTTCAATCTTTACGGCGTGGGCACCGCCTTCCTTCATCATCCGTACTGCAGACTCCAGTGCTTTATCAGAATTACTTTGGTAAGTTCCGAAAGGAAGATCAGCCACCACAAGCGCTCTTTCTACTCCGCGAACCACGCATTGTGTATGGTAAATCATCTGGTCCAGAGTTATTGGTAGTGTAGTTTCGTAACCTGCCATTACATTGGCTGCGGAATCTCCTACAAGAATAGAATCTACCCCGCCGCTGTCCACCATCTTAGCTGTTGTAAAATCGTAGGCAGTGAGCATTGTGATCTTTTCACCGTCAAACTTCATCTTCCGCAAAGTTTCGGTGGTAATTTTCTTGAGTTCTGAATGTACAGACATGGGTAGTTTTGTTTGGATTATAGTCCCAATAAGGACAGTTGGGCGCACAGCCCCGGATGTGAATGATCTTTCAGTTACAGAACCACATGCCCAAGCTTGATGAGCTTTTCATGGTTAAGGATCCTGATATTGCGGCCTTCTGTTTCTATAAGGCTGTCCTGTTTAAATTCGGAAATAAGGCGTATGGCACTTTCGGTGGCGGTACCGATAAGGTTGGCAATCTCTTCACGTGTAAGTGATATCTTGATGAAGCCCTCCGGATCGGTTCCCAGCTTCTGCTCCAGTAAAAGAAGGATTTCGGCAAGCCGCTCGCGGACAGTTTTCTGTGCCAAAAAGGTAACTGTGTTTGAACTTTCGCCTAATTCAAATGCGATTTTCTGAAGCATTACGAAAGACATTTTGCTGTCGTGCTCCAGCAGGTGCATAAAAAGGTTGGCGGGTATTTTAGTTGCCTCCACATCGGTCATCGCTTCGGCTTTGGCCTGGAAATTTTCACCGCACAATAATGACCTGTAACCGATGATATCCCCTTCCTTAATGAACCTCAGTATCTGTTCCTTGCCGTAGGCGCCCTGCTTGGAAAGTTTTGCAGTGCCTTCATGCAGGAAGAATACACTTTTGGGGGGTTCCTGTTCATCAAAAAGTATTTCCCCTTTATGATAGGTCACAGTTTCAGTTGCCGACTGATATCTTTCGAAATTCTCTGCAGACAGCCTTTGCTTAAGGCTTTCAATGCTGAAAATATCCCTTATGCTGGCCTCTAAAATCACCTGTTTTTCCTGCGACATTTTTTATGATATTTATCAGCAAAAGTAGCACTTTTATACCTTAGAGACAACCTTTTTTGGCCTATTTTTGTAGGTCATTTATAAAAGTACAGTGTCAGAAAATTGTTTTCACTGCGGGCAACCTGCAGAAAAAGAGCGCATAAGCTACGACAGCAGAATTTTTTGCTGTAATGGCTGTAAATCGGTTTATGAAATCCTGAACCTAAACAACCTGGGGACATTTTATGAACTGAACCGAAGTTCGGGCGTAAGGCCTGACGAAAACTCGCTGGAGTACGGTTACCTGGACACGCCTGAAATCTTTGACAACGTAACGGATTTTTCCGAAGGCGAGACTACGCTTGTTACCTTTAAAATTCCCGTGATACACTGCTCCTCATGCATTTGGCTGCTGGAGAGCCTGCACACACTGAAACCGGAAATCCGGTATTCACAAGTAAACTTTACCCGCAAAACAGTGCAGATTTCATTTAACCATCATACGCTGAAACTAAGCGAACTGGCGACCTTCCTGACCCATCTGGGTTATAAACCGGTTATCAACCTTGAAACTGCCGACCGTAAGGACGAACATTGGGATAAGAGCCTGCTTGTCAAGCTGGCTATCGCCGGATTCGCTTTCGGGAACGGAATGTTTTTCTCTTATCCTGAGTATGCAGGCGAAATTTTGGGCTCTACCGATTTCTGGTTTGATAAATATAAACATCTTTTCAGATTTATCCTGTTCCTGCTTTCCACGCCGGTTGTATTCTATTCCGCGTCAGACTATTTCAGGTCGGCGGTCTTTGGACTGCGCAATAAGGTCATCAACATAGATGTGCCTATTGTTCTGGGTATCCTGGTTTTATACGGCCGAAGCATTTACGAAGTCCTCACAGATTACGGTCCGGGCTATTTCGACACCCTATGTGGATTGCTGTTCTTCATGCTTTTGGGCAAATTCTTCCAGAAAAGAACCTACAGCGCACTTTCTTACGACCGCGATTATAAATCCTTCTATCCTATTGCTGTTACACGCGTAGACTTTAACGGTAAACAGGAAAACATCCTGCTCTCCGAACTGAAGATTGGTGACAGAATAATGGTCAGGAATCAGGAAATAATTCCCGTAGATTCAATACTGATAAGTGGTTCCGGTAACATTGACAACAGTTTCATTACCGGCGAAAGCGCCACTGTGACCAAGCATCCCGGCGACAAGATCTTTGCAGGCGGAAAACAGATTGGCTCTGTCCTGGAAGTGGAGGCCATCAAGAATGTGGACCAGAGTTACCTTACCCAGCTCTGGAACAAGGAAGCTTTTAAAAAGCATGAGACCGGCCTGGATACACTTACCAACACCATAAGCAAGTACTTCACCATTATCATACTCGGAATCACCCTTCTTGCGGGAATCTACTGGATACGCATTGATGAAGAGAAAATGTGGCAGGTGGTTTCAGCCATCCTTATTGTGGCCTGTCCGTGTGCACTGGCGCTTTCGGCACCATTTACCTTCGGGCACATTATGAGAATCCTGGGACGAAATAAGTTTTACGTAAAGGATACTTTAACAATAGAAAAACTGGCTAAGGTTGGAACGCTGGTGTTTGACAAAACCGGCACCATAACGCAGAGTAAGAAATCCAGCGTAAGCTATGCAGGCCGGGAGATCCCTGAAGCCGACCTTCTGAACCTGAAGTCTCTGCTTAAGAACTCCAATCATCCACTTTCGAAATCACTGTACCAATATCTGGACGTTGAAGATTCCTATTTTGAAGCAGAAGGCTTTCATGACATTCCGTCTAAAGGATACAGCGCAACGGTCCGCGGACAGCAGTACAGAATTGGTTCGGCCAGCTTTAACGGTCAGCAGTCGCAGGATCTGGAAACCGCAGTTTACATCAGTAAAAATGATGAATATCTGGGTAGGTTCATATTCAAAAATGAATACAGGGCCAATCTTCAGGGGCTTTTCGGCAAGCTGACCAATTACAATATCCATGTGCTTAGCGGAGACAACTCTTCCGAGGAGGGCCAGCTGCGAAAAATGATTCCTATGGCACAGGAAATGAGTTTTAACCAGGACCCTGAAAGCAAACTTAATTTCATACGCCAATTGCAGGACAAAGGTCAAAAAGTCGCCATGCTGGGAGACGGACTTAATGACGCGGGAGCCCTGAAGCAGAGTAATGTGGGAATTGCGGTAGCAGATGACACCCACTCCTTTACGCCTTCGTCAGACGTGATCATGAATGGTGAAAAATTAGCAGAACTGGATAAATACCTGCTACTTACCAAAGACGCTATCACTATAGTGAAATTTACCTTTGCCATAAGTCTCACCTACAATGTGGTTGGACTTACCATCGCGGTTATGGGTTATATGTCGCCACTGGTGGCTGCGATCCTGATGCCTATCAGTTCCATCAGCGTGGTAGCTTTTACTTCTGCGACCACATGGATACGCAGTATGAAATATTTCGGCAGACCCATTTAGTAACGTTTGCAGAGGCCTTATTTAGACGGCTTTTAAATTAATTCATTTACTGCCGAGGTGATTAATATCATTATTTTTCATTAAATTTGGCCTTTCATTTACCTTAAATTTGCCTCTGAAATGGATATACTCTATTTGATGATCCTTTGCAGTGTCTCGGTGGGGATTGTTTTCCTTATCATTTTCATCTACAACGCCAGAAACGGGCAGTTTGAAGACGACGAGTCGCCGGCGGTAAGAATTCTTCTGGACCGTGACAATCCGGTGGAAAGAGAGGCAGACACAGAAAATAAAAAAAGTAATACACAAGAAAAAAGTGATTAGTTAATATGGAAACACAAAAGTTTAGTTACGACAATAATATTGTTCGGGCCTTTCTATACGCAACCGTCATATTTGGGATCGTAGGGTTTTTATTTGGCCTCACAGCAGCCTTAATGCTGTTCTATCCTGAGTTGCCGGAATTTTTCCTGGGTACAGATGACGACACCATTAAAAGTCTGGCCTCCGGAAACATTCAGGGACTTATCAATTCCCAGGGTGCATTTGGCTTCGGACGGATCAGGATGCTGCATACCAGTTCAGTTATTTTTGCATTTGTATGTAACGGGTTCTTTGCGGGAGCTTATTACTCTACACAGCGTTTGCTGAAAACCAGAATGTGGAGCGATACCCTTTCCTGGATCCATTTCTGGGGATGGCAGTTAATGATTATTTCCGTAGTGATCACTTTCTTTATGGGTATCAACACATCCAAGGAATATGCTGAGCACGAATGGCCTATCGACATTCTGATCGCAGTAATCTGGATTATTTTTGGTATCAATATGTTCGCCACAATAGCGATCAGACGTGTACGTCACCTTTATGTAGCTATCTGGTTCTACATTGGTACCTGGATCGCGATTGCGATGCTGCATATCTTCAATAACCTGGAAGTACCCGTATCTTTTACAGGATGGAAGTCCTACTCTGCTTATGCAGGGGTAAAGGATGCACTGGTACAGTGGTGGTACGGCCATAATGCCGTAGCATTTGTACTTACGACACCGATTCTGGGCCTCATGTATTACTTCCTGCCAAAGGCTGCAGACAGACCTGTATTCTCCTATAAGCTTTCCATAATTCACTTCTGGTCACTTATTTTCGTGTATATCTGGGCTGGTCCTCACCACCTGCAGTATACTGCCTTACCGGGATGGGCGCAGGCTCTGGCTACCGGTTTCTCCATCATGCTTATTGCACCGTCCTGGGGAGGTATGCTTAACGGATTACTTACACTTAGAGGTGCCTGGGATAAGGTTAGGGAAAACCCTGTTCTTAAGTTCTTCGTAGTGGCAATTACCTGCTATGGAATGGCAACTTTTGAAGGACCGCTTTTAGCAACAAAAACATTAAACAAGATCGGTCACTATACCGACTGGGTTATCGGTCACGTTCACATTGGAGCATTAGGCTGGAACGGTTTCATGGCTTTCGGTATGATTTACTACTTACTTCCTATCATGTGGAGAACAAAGTTGTGGTCTGTTAAACTTGCCAACTGGCACTTCTGGCTTGGTACATTGGGTATCATCTTCTACGCAGTACCGTTATACATCTCCGGATTTACTCAGGGATTGATGTGGAAGCAGTTCAATCCGGACGGAACACTTGTTTACAAGCAGTGGCTGGATACAGTAACCGCAATTATCCCTTACTATATCATGAGATTTGTAGGTGGTACACTTTATCTCATCGGTGCACTCCTTATGGCAGTGAACGTTGTTAAGACAGTAAGATCAGGATCATTCCAGAAAGAGGTTCCTGCAGAAGCTCCTGCACTGGGAAACATCACCAAGAAAAGAAAAGAAGGCGAAGGTGCCCACCTTTGGCTGGAAAGAATGCCTGTTTACCTTTCTATCCTGTCATTCATTGCAGTGGCGATTGGAGGTGCCGTACAGATCATTCCTACACTAACCATCAAGGAAAACGTGCCAACTATCTCGGCGGTTAAGCCCTATTCACCACTTGAACTTGAAGGTCGGGACCTATATATCCGCGAAGGGTGTAACTCCTGTCACTCGCAAATGATACGTCCTTTCCGTGACGAGGTAGTACGTTTCAACGGTAAGAACGGACAGTACTCGAAGGCTGGTGAATTTGTATACGACCGTCCATTCCTTTGGGGATCCAAGAGAACCGGACCGGATTTGCACAGACAGGGTGGTAAGAACCCAAGTTCATGGCATTATAAGCACATGTACAACCCAAGGTCTACATCTGCAGGATCCATTATGCCGCGTTACCCCTGGCTCATCACAAATGACCTGGACCGTTCCAATATGACGGCTAAGCTGAACCTGATGAAAAATGTGTTTGATGTTCCTTACACCAAACCGGAGATAGATTCAGCAGATCAGTGGGCAAATACGCAGGCGTCTATGATTGTGCAGGAAATCTATAATGAGGCTCCTGACTTAAAAAGTGCGTATGCACAAAGACCAGCTGGAGAGCTTGAGAAAAAGGAAATCATCGCACTGATTGCTTACCTGCAGCGACTGGGTACGGACATCAAGACCACTGAAATCAAAACAGCCAGCAACGATTAACAGGTAACGCTAAATTAAGTATTATGATACCTCAAAGTTTAAGGGATATTATGGCAAACGGCGACGGTGCAACGTGGCTCCAGATCCTTTCATTGCTTCTCCTTATGGTTTTCTTTCTGGGCCTTGTATTTTACGTATTCAGCAGGCCAAAGAAACATTACAGTGAAGAAGAAAATGCACCCTTAGACGACGATCAACCTTTTAATACAAAAAACTAAAATATCATGAAACAAAGAACGCCGGTTTATATTAATATTCTTATTATACTGAGTATCTTATTCATACTGTACTATATGTTTGTGCAGAACACCTCCTTTATTACGTCGCCTTATTTTTGGGGTACGGCTATAATAAGCTCGGTGATGGCTTTCATTCACAGCGCTATCGGAGACCTTATTGAAAATGATCAGTTTAAGAAACTCAGTCCAGATGAACAGATGGTGTATCTGGAGGGTAAGAAAGTGCCTTTTCTGAGAAGACAATATGATGCTGCCTTTAAAAAGCAATCCAATACTGTTGAAAAAGATATCTTAATTGATCATGGTTTCGATGGAATTATGGAGCTGGACAATCAGCTGCCGAAATGGTGGTTGGGCCTTTTCTACTTCGGTGTAGCTTATTGTATCGTATATATGACTTCCTACTTCCTTACGGATTTCGCAGATCCTTATAAGGAATATGAAGTTGAGCACAAAGAACAGATTGCAAGTATTGAAAAGTGGATGAAGGAAACTCCGCCACCTACAATAGAGAACGCTGTATACTCTGCAGATAATATTGCCGCAGGTGAAGAAGTCTTTAAAACCAACTGTATTTCCTGCCATATGGAAGGCGGTAAGGGAGGTATCGGACCAAACCTTACAGATAACAACTGGATTAACCAACCCGAGAAAACACTTTTCAAAAATGTATTCCATATGGTTGAAAACGGATCACAGAACAACCCAACCATGCAGGCTTTCGGTAAAAATGGTGTACTGAGCGGTTTCGATATTCAAAATGTGGCAGCATATGTGTATCATATCAACCAGGAAAAACCTCCGGTTACTCCGGCACAAGGAGGTCAGGATCCCCAGGGGGACCCAGCCAACTGGGAGGAATAAATAAACAACATGAAATATTATAAGCATAATTCGTTATTGATTCAGCATTGAAAAGGTAACGGGTTATGTTTTTTCGGTTAAATATAAATTATGTCAGAAGATACTAAATACAGCGGCGGACAGGGACAGGTGGTCAGCCCCGAAACATTTCGGGATTCTGTAGGCACCATGGATCAGGCCGGCAAAAGAAAATGGGTATATCCCAGAAAACCCAGAGGACGCTATACCAATTACCGGTATCTGGTCTCAATTCTCTTACTCATCATCTATTTCGGAATTCCGTTCATTGAGATTAACGGTAATCCATTACTGCTGATCAATGTCCTGGACCGTGAATTTTACATTGCCGGAAAACCGTTTTATCCACAGGACTTCTTTATACTCGCGTTGGGAGCAATTGCTTCCATAGTTTTCATATTACTCTTTACCGTAGTTTTTGGCAGGATATTCTGCGGGTGGATTTGCCCACAGACTATTTTCCTGGAAATGATTTTCCGTAAAGTTGAATATGCCATCGAAGGAGACCGTAATAAGCAAATCCGCCTGGACAATCAGGCCTGGGACAGCGAGAAGATTTGGAAAAGAAGTCTGAAGTGGACCATATTTGTGCTAATCTCAGTGATCATCACCCACATTATGTTTATGTACATCGTGGGCTACCGCCGAGTTTTCGAGATTATGCGTGAAGGGCCTTTTGAGAATTTCACTAATTTCCTGGTAATGATTCTGTTCACAGGAGCTTTCTATTTCGTATTTGCATGGTTCCGCGAGCAGGTATGTACATTGGTTTGCCCCTACGGCAGACTGCAGGGCGTACTGATTGACAAGCAGACCATCAACGTTTTCTACGATTTCAAGCGCGGTGAAAACCGTTCAAAATGGCGTAAAGGCGAAGATCGCCGCGCTGCCGGAAAAGGTGACTGTATCGCATGTAACCAGTGTGTAGTTGTTTGCCCAACAGGTATTGACATCCGTGACGGCCAACAGCTGGAATGTGTAAACTGTACCGCTTGTATTGATGCCTGCGACGAGGTGATGGAGAAAGTGGGTCTGCCTAAGGGCTTAATCCGCTACGCAACCGAAGACGAAATTGAACAGCAGAAACCTTTTGTCTTCACAAACAAGATGAAAGCCTACACAGTAGTGCTCCTGCTGCTTATCGGTTTCCTTGGTTTCCTCCTGAATAACAGGGGTGAGATGGAGGCGAAATTCATTAAACCTGTTGGTTCTTCTTTTGTAATCCGGGACGGCAGAATCTACAATACCTATAACTACACCTTACTTAACAAAACAAACGACAAGAAAACCGTAACGCTTAAGATTACCAACCCAGACCATGGTATTGTATCTGCCAACGGCGTGCAAACTCTGGTAGTGCAAAAGGATAAGATGACCAAAGGATCAGTATCAGTTTCTTTCCCGGAAAACGAAATTACCAGAGCGAAACAGAATATCACGATCGGAATCTACGATCCTGAGGGCGAACTTATAGATGAGTACGAGACCTATTTTGAAGGACCTTTTAAATTACAGTTCTAATTATTAAATAATGTTGAAAAATTTCTCTTGGGGCCATGGAGTTGCCCTTGCCCTGGGCCTTTTTATTATCTTCATCCTTTCCATGATCTTCTATTTTACAAGCACATGGAAAAACTCCGAGCTTATTACTGATGACTATTACGAAGCTGAACTGGCCTATCAGGATGTTATAGATGCAAAAGCCCTTGCCAACGCACTGCCGGAAAAACCTCAATATGTTCAGGACCAAACCGGAATTCGGATTATATTTCCGCAGGATTATAACAATACAAATACGCAGTTCAGTGTGGACCTGCACCGTGCAGAAGACCAGAAACTGGATGTGATTAAAGAGATGGACCTGGATGGCAGAAACAGCCTGTTTATTCCCGCCGCAGTACTTGCCAAAGGCAATTATGTACTTCGTGTGCACTGGACCAGAGCCGACAAGAAATACCAGTTGGATTACGATTTAATATGGTAATATGGAAAACGCTCTTCTGTTATCGGCAATTGTACTGGGCATTGGCTCCGGATTCCACTGTATAGGCATGTGTGGGCCCATTGCCATGTCTATGGGACTTACACGGAAGCAGGCTGCCAATTATCATCTGCAGAATATAACCTATAATCTGGGAAGGATTGTAACCTATTCTATCCTTGGAGCATTGCTTGGCCTGGTAGGTGAAGGGTTCCACATCGCAGGGCTTCAGCAGTATCTTACTATCGCAGTAGGCATATTGCTTATATTCATGGCCCTTTTTTCCTTTGGAGGTAAAGATTTCGCATCAAAAATCCCGTTCATGTCCTCAATGTTGCTGAAGGTTAAAAAGAAACTCGCTGCACTGCTGCAAAAGGCCGATTACCGCTCCCGTTTTACCACCGGTATCCTAAACGGTTTCCTTCCCTGCGGAATGGTTTATATGGCCCTTACGGCGTCACTGGCCGCAGGGGGCATCTGGCAAGGTGCACTGTTTATGGCTGTATTTGGTCTGGGTACTTTCCCGTTCATGTTCGCAGTTGTTTTGCTGGGTAACCTGATGACCAATGCTTTCAGAATAAAAATCCTTAAAGTTATTCCTGTAATGATGCTTTTACTGGGCACTCTCTTTGTGGTGCGGGGCATGGAGCTGGGCATACCCTACCTCTCTCCTACGCATGACGCTATGCAGGTAAACCACAACGGTTCGGACGAGCATCACCGGGGCGATCACTCAACCTGTCATTAACTTATCAAAAAAAGAGATAAATTATTACGAAGGCTGCCGAAAGGCAGCCTTTAACTTTGGTCCCGCTTTTGAATCCAAAAGGACAAATAATGTTTGTAAAATGGTTAAGAAATTAACGCTGTGGCTGGTCGTAGGATCTTTGGGAATTATGCAGTCATGCTCGGTAAATACAGAAACTACCTACTATAAAGACTCCGCCACCAGTATGGAATCCAGTATCTTGATGGATCAGTCAACGATGGGGATTTTAAAGATGCTGAATACTTCCGGTAAATCTGAAGCGGTGCCGGATATCACCAAACTGTCTACAAACTGGCAAAGCCTGTACGACATGCAGAAAGATGGAAAGGTGGTGCTGAACGAAAAGGAAGTTGGCGCATTAAAGAAAATGTATATTAAGGTGAACCGCCAGAAAGAGGAAATCATGGGTCTGTCTCTAAAATACGATAAACTCATGCCCGAAGAGGTGGTCAGTCTTTTCGCCAGCAAAAAGGAACTTAAATCCATACCACTTCAGGATATCGCGAAATGGGATGGTGAGAAACTGGAAATCAATACCGACAAATTCAATATCGCAGAATCGCTGTACGAAATGCAGAAAATCAAGACGAATGATAAAACGGCTACACCCCGCACAAAGCAGGACTCCATAGAAGCCTATGGCCGGCAGATGGCCTCCGGAATAATCGGTATGGCAAAGATGTTCAATGGAAACTTTACCAACACCCTGAAATTTCAAAAACCCATTAAGTCTATAGTGGGGAAACACGATTTTGTAGAACAGGTAGACGATAAAACCATAAAGATAAACGTTCGCAGCGCTGACATTTGGGATGAAGGCAAAAGCCTGAAGAACAAAGACAGAAAAGTGATTATCTATACCAAATAAAATAGCAGCAGACTACACTTACAATGCTTTCATTGCGGGGAGCGACCGCAGGGAGCGAGGAAGCAACCCCAAAGTTTCTTCGGGAACCTCAGGCAGGGATGTTATTTTTTGACCACAAAGAGCACAAAGATTGACACAAGGGGCACAAAGTGGCCTCGGGAGACGCTCCGCAACTGAACAATACTCCGACCCTTACGACGCCCTCGCTGCGAGTGAAGGACAGTGCAGCGTGGCAATCCCATGGATCAAATGCAACTGACAGATATCCGGTCCCGCGTTCCATTCCAAACAACAAAACCACCTGCAAGCAGGTGGTTGGTATTTTTTCAGCAAATAATCAGACTATCCAATCAGGTCAAAGCGCGCATATTCCGCTACTTTGGCAGGAAGTTTAATCCCATCGGCGGTCTGGTTATTTTCCAGCAGCGCGGCCATTATACGCGGCAGCGCCAGAGCTGAACCGTTAAGTGTGTGTACAAGCTGTGTTTTACCCGACCCTTTAAATCTGCATTTCAGACGGTTGGCCTGGAAGGTTTCGAAATTAGAAACCGACGAAACTTCAAGCCATTTTTCCTGAGCCGCGCTCCACACCTCGAAATCATAAGTCATGGCGGAGGTAAAGCCCATATCGCCGCCACAAAGCCGCAGGATCCGGAAAGGAAGTTCCAGGTCTGTAAGAAGACCTTTTACATGCTCTACCATCTCTTCCAGCGCAGCATATGAGTTTTCCGGCTTTTCCAGACGGACAATCTCTACCTTCTCGAATTGGTGCAACCGGTTCAGTCCGCGAACGTGGGC
>CAYXUO010000048.1:0-14548 GCA_964468335.1 uncultured Chryseobacterium sp.
ATTCTCCTGCACCAGGAAAATGACAGGAAGCTGATGGAGCGCTGCAAACTGGAAAGCCTCAGAAACTTCGCCTTCCGTAACGGAGTTGTCGCCAAAACTGCACACAACTACCGGATTGTTTTCAAAAGTTTTTAGGTTGAATTCCTCAATGTACTTTATTCCCTGAGCTACGCCTGTGGTTGGGATGGCCTGCATGCCGGTGGCCGAACTCTGGTGGATTATTTTTGGTTTGTCTTCTTCCAGGCTGGAAGGGTGTGAGTAGTACGAACGTCCGCCGGAAAAAGGGTCATCAGCTTTGGCCAATAACTGAAGCATAAGACGGTAAGGCTCGAAACCTATTCCCATCAGTATACTTTCGTCACGGTAATAAGGGGACACCCAGTCGTCTTTAGTTAACTGATAGGCCGTGGCCAGCTGTATGGCTTCGTGACCCCTGGAGGTACTGTGTACGTATTTGGTTATGGTGCGGTTTTCCTCGTAAATGTCTGCCATTGCTTTGGCAAGCATCATATGGTTATAGGCTTTAAGCAGAATGTCCTGCGAAATTTTCTCTTTAGTCGTAATCTCCATAGCTAGCAAAGATAGTAAATCCTTTATTTCAGTCAAAACCGTCTCAATGACATCTGACAGGTATTCAGATGAAACTGTGTAGATTCTAAACAGGCATACGGGAAGACTGTCGGCTTTAAGGCTTCTGCCGCGGTCAAGTTCACATATTTTTTTTAGCCAAAAAAATCCGCCTCAATTAAGAGACGGACCAGATAATTTGAAATCAGGATTCTTATTTCACCCCTTTTTCGCGCATAACCTTGTTGAGGTTTTTCAGGATAGACAATCCCAGAAGTGTGGCTACAAGCAGCAGCCCGAAGTTTACCCAAAAGAAATTGGCTTTATCTTCGTAATTGTACCACATACTTGCCAATACACCCGAAAGTTTATTGCCGATTGAGGTGGACAGGAAAAAGCCTCCCATCATAAGTGCAGTAATCCTGGGGGGTGACAGTTTGGAGACCAGGGAAAGGCCCATAGGGGAGAGGCAAAGTTCACCTACAGTAATGACACCGTAGGCCGCAATGAGCCACCACGAAGACACCTTCTCCAGTCCGTTTCCGCCTACATACACCGCGCCAACCATTACCAGACACGAGAGTGCGGAGATAAACAGTCCAAGAACTATTTTTGATGGTGTGCTTGGTTCTTTACCGCGCCTTCTGAGGAACATAAAGACACCAACAACAACAGGGGTAAGCACAATAACCCAGAACGGATTTACAGACTGAAACAATTCTGTATTGAACAGATAAATATTTTTGTCAGAAGACGCCTCAAGGGATTGTTGCTGTTCCGGGCTGATATTTCTGAAATACACATCTTTTCCCATAATCCGGAGCGGTTCGCCGGCATCGTCTTTCAATCCCACAAACTGATCATCATAGGAAGTTACTTCCTGATCTATATATTCTTTATTTTCAACCAGTGAGAACGCTTTCAGCGGCTCTTCGAGGAATGCCGGAGCCGTACGGTCCGTGTAATTTTCGGCCCAGTTGGTCAGGGCAGTACCATTTTGCTTGAAAATTGCCCAGAACATCAAACAAACAGCAAAAATAGTTAGCAATGCTCCAATAGGCCTTTTGTCCTCCTGATTGGCCTTGAAATACAGACTCATGTAGAAGTAAACCACAGGAATACATGCAAAAAGGAATGCGTCGTCAGTCTGTTTTCCAAAAATGGTGTCTCCCAAAATCATTCCAGGCAAAAACCATCCTATAAGACCGGCAATAACAGCGGGCAAAAAAACCTGCAACAAAACCGTCGAAAGTTTAGTGTCGCCTTCCTGTACGGGTTTCATCACATTGGCTTCACGTACATGTTTCATACCTAAAGTAAACACAAGCAGGCCTACCAGCATTCCTACCCCTGCGGTGATGAATGCGGGTCCCCATCCATATTCGTTACGCATATAAGCGGCCACGAAATTACAGATCAGCGCTCCGATGTTAATCCCCATATAAAATATATTGTAACCGGCATCTTTATTGGCGGTATAAGGCTCTTCGGAATACAGGTTCCCTAAAAGCGTTGAAATACTGGGTTTGAAGAAGCCGTTTCCGATAATCACCAGTGCCAGAGAAAGATAAAACATGGGTAACTGCTGAAATAGTCCTACACCAATATAACCGGCTGCCATGAGAACACCGCCAATGTAAATTGCTTTTACATAGCCCAGGACCCGGTCTGCCAGGAACCCGCCCAGGAATGGCGTTAAGTAGGTTAAGGCGATGAAAGTCCCGAAAATATCGTACGCATCTTTCGGTAAGAAATTCATGCCGCCCGTATCCTTAGGGTCAATCATATACAGAACAAAGATTCCAAGAATCAGATAGTATCCGAACCTTTCCCACATTTCCGTGAAAAAGAGGTAAGGAAGCCCTTTAGGGTGTTTGTTGTAGCTTGTCGCCATATTATATATTTAATTGTTTTATAAATTCTGCAGGATGAAATCGGTCATTTTCTGGTAAAGCTGTGGTCTCGTGTTGCCGCCAAAGATTCCGTGGTTCTTGTCTGGATAAGCCATAAATTCAAACTGTTTTTTGTTCTGAATCAATGCCTCAGAGAATTCCAGTGCGTTCTGAAAATGTACATTATCATCTGCCGTTCCGTGGATCAGTAAAAATTTGCCTTTCATCAGTTTGGCATATTCAGTAGGGCTGTTTTCGTCATAGCCCTTAGGATTTTCCTGCGGAGTCCTTAAAAATCTTTCCGTGTAAACGGTGTCATAATAGCGCCAGTTGGTTACCGGTGCTACCGCAATACCAACCTTAAACACGTCTGCTCCCTTAGTTAAAGCGAGACTGGCCATATAGCCGCCGAAGCTCCACCCAAAAATACCGATTCGGTCGGCATCAATATAGGACTGTTTGCCAAACCATTTAGCAGCTGTAATCTGGTCCTCGGTTTCGTATTTGCCCAGGTTCAGGTAGGTGGATTTTTTGTATTTGGTTCCTTTATATCCTGTTCCGCGGCCATCCACACAGGCTACGATATATCCCTGCTGTACCAGATGATTGAACCAAAGTCCGTTTCCGCCGTCCCATGAATTACTCACGCTTTGGGAGCCCGGTCCTGAATACTGGAACATAAAGAGCGGATATTTCTTATTTGGGTCAAAGTTTTTAGGCTTCATCACCCACGCGTTCATCTGGTCGCCGGCTTCATTCGGAATGGTAAAGAATTCACGCGTCACCATATTATCCGCCTGAAGTTTCTGCAGCAACTGGTCATTATTCTGAAGTTCCTTTACCTTCTTACCGTTACCGTCTTTAAGTACATAGGTGAAAGGACGGGCAGCAGTGGACGATGTTTCTATGAAATACTGATAATTTCCGCTGAAATTTGCGCGGTTATTACCTTCAGAATTAGAGATGATTGCCGATTTACCGTTTTGAATATTTACCTTGGACACTACCTTGTTAATACTTCCTTTTTCAGTGGTTTGTACCAGGACTTCCTTTGTCCTGGGATTATAACCGTAATAATCAGTTACCTCCCAGTTTCCCTTCGTAATCTGCCTCTTCAGCTTTCCCTCCGCCGAATACCAGTACAGATGGCGGTAACCGTCACGTTCGGACCCCCAAATAAAAGAGTTGTCATCCAGAAACTCAAGAGTTACATTGTCTGTATCTACCCATTTTTCGTCTGTCTCAGTGAAAAGCCTGGTTACCTTTCCGGTTTTTGTATTCACCTTGAGGACATCGGATGCATTTTGGGTGCGTTCCGAAGTTATGAGGATTATTTCATCCGCCTTTGCCGTGCGGATTACGTTTGGCAAATAATAACTTTTGAAACCTGAAAGGTCAAGCTGCAATACTTTCCCGGAATCCAGTCTGTACAGCTGTGCAGATACGGTTGAGTTGGTTTCTCCGGCTTTAGGGTACTTAAACCTCATTTCCGAAGGATACAGCTGCTTATTGTAAATTGGAATATACATCTCAGGAACAGCGCGTTCATCTGATTTGATAAAAACGATGGCATCTGAGTTTTTGGTCCATTCGTACAGTTGTGCGTGACCGAACTCCTCCTCATAAACCCAATCGGCAAGACCGTTGAGGATGACATTTTTCTGACCGTCTGTGGTAATTTGGGTTACTTTTTGTGAACTCAGGTCCTGGTAGTAGAGGTTATTGTCTGCAATAAAGGCTACCTTGCTGCCGTCCGGAGAAAAACTGGGTTCCTGAATGAAATTTCCGTTATTAAGGCTGATTACGGTTCCGGATTTCAGGTCTTTTACGTCGAATTTACCCAGGAAAGAGTGCCTGTAGATGGGTTCACTTTCCTTTAACAGTAATATCTTACTTTCATCATCACTGAAAATATAAGATTCAAAACTGCCGTCTACAATATTTCCCACTTTCTGCGTAGTTTTATAGGAATACTTGGCAATTCCCGATTGTTCGATCACCGCATAGTTCTCACCATTTTTGAGGGAGGCTATTCCTGCAATTCCATTGCCGCGGTAATACCCGGAATAGATTTTATCCAGCGTGATTTCCTGTCCGTAAAGAGCCAGTGTGCCGAACAGACAGAGTGATACAATAATTTTTCTCATGAAATTTTGATAAGATTTCAAAGATAACAAAATTCTCAAATTGATGATTTAACAATAAAGGTTGAGGTGAATTAATTTATTTTAATTGTAAATTTACTTTAGTAATCTAACAGTTAATGTATTATGGATGCTTACAATCAAAAAAAACTCAGTAAATACCGGCTGGCTGGTCTCGAGATCACAGTCGGATTCCCCAGATACAGGGACGCGGAAAGTTATGCAGCCTCGTACGGCGGTGAAGTTGTAGAAGTTGGTTTTCTGGATGGCAATGACAATCCGGAGATTACCAATGACGCAGGTCTTCTGGAAAAAAAGCTTCATTATTATGCAGATGCAGGACCGGAATATAAATTTATTCACTCTTCAGATCCCGGTTTCAGGCATTATGCGGACGATTTACAGCGTCTGAAGTCAGCTGCCGACCGCATGAGTCTGGAAGAAAGGTATATTACCAACGCCGAGCTGGAAATAGCAGAAGATCCCATCATTGTGCTGCGCGACAATAAGTTCGAATCCGTAACATCGCGTGAGCGATCCAAATATCTTAAGCATACAAAGGTGTATGAAATTGGGGTTGCCCGTAAGCTGTAAAAAGCATTCGCCCAGCGGTATGGTGGTTTAAAATCCCCGTTTGGACCGCTTCAGCCTTTTGAGTCTGCGCCCTCTTTTAATTTGAATGGACTGCTTGCGCACTGGGTTTAGAAACCAACTGAAGGTGCGCGAGAATCGGCCGTCATTGGGGTAAACGCGCTGTGAGGTTATATTGTTTACCAGTAAAGCTACCAGCAGTAATATCAGCACTCCTGCCAGAACCGGATAAAGAACGTACATGTAGCCCATAGATTTTATCTGCTCCGAACCGCTGACTGCAATTAGTGCTGTGGCTCCGCCTGGAGGGTGCAGGGTTTTTGTGAACTGCATGCCAATTATTGACAGCGAAACTGCCAGCGGTGCGGTAATCCAGATAAGGTCAGGCACCAGCTGTGCGACTGTAACTCCAACAACTGCGCTCACAACATGACCGCCGATCAGATTGCGCGGCTGTGCCAGCGGACTTTGTATCACACCGTAAATAAGCACACTGCTGGCTCCAAACGAGCCTATGAGAAAGAGATTGTCCGGGTCTTCAAGAATAAAACTTTGAATGAAGGCAATAATGCCGATGCCTGAAAATGAACCAAGAAAGGACCACAGCTTCTCCTTATAGTCTATCAGGGTCTCCTTGTAGACTACGTATTTGCTGATGCGGTACGAACGTTTCAGTTGCTTTCTCAATAGATGGTTTATTTCCCTTGGTTTATACTGAAGGACTGTTTAATGCTGCTCTGAAAGCGTCTTAGAATTCACATCAAGGTGCGGTTTCGTAAATCTTTTTATAATATTCATCAGCCATACGGTCACTGTTGAAGGCATCTTTTACATCAGCCATGGCTTGCCACTGGATTTCCCGCCATCGTTCCGGATGATCGTAGTAGGTTGGGAGGATCTGGGTTTCCAGCAGGTCAAATAGTTTATCCATATCATATCTGTCCTGATCGTATACGCTCATCTCAGAATAATCAGCCTTAGGAACTACAAATGAGTTTTCGCCATGCTTTGCAAATTCAGGAATCCAGCCATCGTCGGTAGATAAATTTACAGAGGCGTTCATAGCGGCCGTCATTCCGGAAGTTCCGGAAGCTTCACGCGGCACACGTGGATTATTAAGCCAAAGGTCGGAACCCTGCTTCATCAGCTTACTTAGGGCCAGTTCGTAGCCTGTAAGAACCGCCATGCTGCTGAAATACTTACTTTCCTCCACCAGCGTATTGAACATCGAAATGGCAGAATAATCCATGGGGTAGGGTTTACCTGCCCAAATGATCTGCACAGGATATTGGGGATTATTTAAAAGTTTTTCGAATCTTACTTTGTCATGAAGCAAAAGGTCCGCGCGTTTATAACCGGCAAAACGCCGTGCCCAAACAATGGTAAAGACTTTTGGATCAAACAGTTTTCCGCATTGGTCGGCTACTGTTTTAAACAGTCTTTTTTTGATATGTCTTTTACGAAGGTCAAAAAGTCCTTTGTCATTACTTTCTTTGGCATCGTAGAGCGGCTTATCGGACCAGTATTGGAATTCCTGTGCGTTGGTAATAGAAGTGATTTCGCAGATGCCCTCATATTTTCCCCACATAGCGCGGGAAACGCGACCGTGGAGTTCAGAGACTCCATTGGCTATCCTGGCGATGCGCAGCGCACACAATGAATGGTTGAATTGTTCAGGATCCGTGCCGCCTTCAAGCTTCCTAACTTCCTCCTTAGATAAACCGGAAAAATAGGACATATCATAGCACATCTGGAAATTGTGTTTTTCGTTGCCGGCTTCTTCAGGGGTGTGGGTGGTAAACACCAGCTTTTCCCTAACTTTCTGTATGTCACCATTATATTTCTTCAGTAAATGAAATGCTGCCGGAAGTCCATGTGCTTCGTTCAGATGATATACCTCTCTTTCAAGATTCAGCTCCTCCAGTAATCTGGCCCCACCTTTACCGAGTAAAATGTACTGCGCTACTTTGGTAGATTCGTTAGCATCGTACAAACGGTGACAGATGGTTTTGGAAAGATGATCGTTTTCCGGTACGTCTGTAGACAGAAAGAACATGGGTGCCGTATTGAAAATTTCGGGATCCAGATAATACACCTTAACCCAAACCGGTGCGGAGTGAATCTCTATTTGAAATTTGAGTTCTGTATCTGTAAGAAAGCTGTACAGTTTTCTTGTCCAGGTAGGTTGTAGTGTCTGGTCGTGATTCCTGGCCTGGTCGTAATAGCCGAATTTCCAAAGAATTCCAATGCCCACAAGGTCCTGTTTCAGGTTATAGGCACTTCGCATATGGGAACCTGCAAGAAACCCAAGCCCTCCGGAGTAGATTTTAAGTGCCTGATCAATAGCAAACTCCATTGAGAAATAGGCCGTTTTTTTCGAATATTCGCTGTTAACCGGATACGGCATCACAAAGTTCTTAAAATCCATAAAGTGGTTTTATTTGATGGTGTCTGCAAATATAAATAAATACTGGTCTTTTGTGGGTGATTTTAATTACCAGCTCTCTATTAGTTTTGGCAACAGTCCCGTATATCCATACCGCACCAAACCTATGAATGCAAGCAGGGAAATGGCGACTGAAATGTAAATCAGGGAAATGAAATAGGTAAGAAACATGGACCAGAATGATCTTATGATGATGTAGCGCTTGCGTACGCAGTAACAAAACTGGGTTAGGGAAGCAGTGATAAGGAGCCACGAGATCAAGTAAAACCAGCCGATGCTTATACCGGCCAATTGATTAAGCGGAATGAAAAAAGCATAGACAGCCAAAGACTGAGCCGTAAGGAACAGCAGGATTACCAGCCATTCTGCATAGTTATATCTGTATTTTCTGAAACCCAGGTAAAATCCCAGAGCTGCTGCCGGAAGCATCAGCAAAACAGTAATGGCAAAATGACCTCCCAGCCAGTTGAAAATCTCTCTGAAATATTCAATAAAACCCTGGAAATCTATATATTTTGATGCGGTAGCATCGCTTATATTGTCCGGGAGACTTCCCTGAACCTGTACTCCCTTTTTATCAGGTTTCAGAAAGTACTGTATAAGTGAACAAAGGGATCCCAGTATCACTACAAGCAGTAGGGGTTTAAAGTGTTGTTGCCTTTTTCCTTCCAGATAATCGCGAAGCATATGGCCGGGCCGGGTAAAGAGCTGCCGCAAGGTATATAATATGCCACCGTCCACATGGAATATGCCATGTTGTATCTCGTGAATGAGAAAATGAAAATCTATGCGGTGGGTTGCGGTCTTCTGCCCACACTGGTGGCAGAATTTCTGGTGCAGAAGCAGGTGTTGCCCACAGTTCTTGCATCGTTTGTCAGGCTTGATCATCAGTTTGTTTTTATCAAAATTATAAAAACAGACGTAATTTATTTGTGAATTTGTTATGATTTGTTAATGAAATTCAAATAATCGATACGAAAGACAGTTGTGAGGCCTTCGGATGTCGGTACATTCTCATGTTCTTAGGTTTTTTATAAAGTTACCCCATTGCAGATTGCATTTTCATGAGACGCCTTTCTATTTAACATCGTCCAAATCAGGATGATAAAAATCAAGTCTGATTTAAATCACTCAAAACTAAATATTTAGGGTGAGTCTTTGGCTTAATTTTACATCAATAAAACTGTATCAATGGAAAGTACAGAGAAGAATGTCCGCCTTGCAGAAATCCTCCGGCAACTAACAGACGGGACCCCACGGGGTTTTGAGGAGTTCTGTACAATGTTTTTTCGTTTTAATTATATTGATTTTGATGAGTATTTTGGTCTGTCCGCGCTTACTCCTGTTCCGGAACAGTGTATTCAGATACCTGTATTTCGTGGTAAGTTTATAGCAGAGCTGTTGCTATGGGGTCCGGATACCTGTACTGCCATCTATGATCACAGTATTTTTGAGGTAAATATAAAGGTTCTTGAAGGTCTTCTAACTGAAGTCCACTACCGCGAGAACCAAAATTTCATTGAGTATGACGGTGTGACCACATCACTTGCGGGTCATATTTTTCCGCATGAGCAAACCGGTATTCAAGCACTTGTGAACAGTTCAGGCGGAAGGTCTGCAAGCCTGCATCTTTTCAATACTTCTGTCTTTAACCTGTCTGGTGTCCGCATTTTTGATACGTTACGGAGAAAGGTGCTCCAACTCTCCGGTACATCAGAATCCTGTCCCTGGTATCAGCCCAGTGCCTGATCTAGTGATGCAGTCGATTTTTAGGTGTGAAGTGTTGAAACTGTACAGGGTGGATTACGGGAATCACAGTTCTGTTTTTGTGGGAAATAGGGTCGCTTATGGAGAATAAATTTGCTAAATTTGCACCCACAAAGAATGAGGTCCATGATCACCAAAACAGCAGCGTATCATACATTGGGTTGTAAACTCAATTTTGCTGAAACTTCAACGATAGCCAGGCAGCTTACAGCGGCAGGTTATACGCGGGTGGATTTTGACCAGGCGGCGCAGGTCTATGTAATTAATACCTGTTCCGTTACGGAGAATGCGGACCGTGAATGTAAACTTCATGTGAAACGCGCTCTTAAAGCCAATCCGGAAGGACTGGTGGTCGTGGTAGGTTGCTACGCACAACTGAAACCCGAAGAGATCTCACGTATCGCGGGGGTAGACCTGGTCCTGGGAGCCCGCGAAAAATTTAACATCCTGAGTTATCTGGATGATCTGCAGAAAAGCAGTCGGGAAGGTACCGTGCATTCCTGTGAGATTGAAGAGGCCGACTTCTTTATAGGAAGCTATTCTATTGGCGACCGTACCCGTGCATTCCTGAAGGTGCAGGATGGTTGCGATTATAAATGTACCTACTGTACAATTCCGCTGGCCCGCGGTATATCCCGCTCCGATACCATTGAAAATGTAGTTCGCAATGCAGAAGAAATCTCCCGCAAAGGAATAAAAGAAATTGTTCTTACAGGAGTTAATATCGGTGATTACGGCAAAGGGGAGTTTGGCAATAAAAAGCATGAACACACTTTTCTTGACCTGATTTCCGAACTGGACCGGGTAAACGGTATAGAAAGGATCCGTATCTCCTCAATAGAACCCAATCTTCTGAAGGACGAAAGTATAGCTCTTGTAGCTGCCAGCCGCCGTTTTGTGCCACATTTTCATATCCCGCTGCAATCCGGGAGTGATGAAGTGCTGAAGAGGATGAAGCGCCGTTACCTAACAGGTCTTTACGAAGACCGTATAAACAGTATCCGCACTTTGATGCCTCATGCGGCGATTGGTGTGGATGTTATTGTTGGCTTCCCTGGGGAAACAGAAGAGTATTTTATGCAAACATATCAGTTTATCAACAGCTTACCGATCAGCTATCTGCATGTATTTACTTATTCTGAACGCGAAAATACCGAGGCTGCCACCATGTCAGGTGTGGTGCCTGTAGCTGAGCGTAAGAGACGGAATAAGATGCTCAGAATTCTTTCTGAGAAAAAAAAGATGGCCTTCTACGACAGTCAGCTTGGAAACTCATTCCCAGTGCTTTGGGAGCATGAAGAAAAGGGCGGAATGATGTTCGGCTTTACCGAAAACTACATCCGTGTAAAAAAACCTTTTGACGAAAGCTCTGTAAACCAAATCGAGACTGTAAAACTGTTCAGAACAGAACAGGATGGGACAGTTACAGTCATTCCGACATTCGAAAATTTCCTGGTCAGCGTTTAAAATTAATTTATTTACTTTTATTCCGCTGGACTGTACCAGCGGAATTTTGCTATATATCCAAACCGTTCAATCTAATCAGTTTACTAACCAATACCAATTATATTTAAATCATGAGAGATAAGTTTTTAGTCTGGGGAGCCGTCTTGGTAGTCGGAACACTGGTGGTATCACTGCTGATCCGGGCACATTACTGGATTCCTATTTTGCTGCTGTGTTTTTATCTGCTGGGACTGTATAAGATTACCCAGTCCAAACATGCCATCCTGCGAAATTTCCCTGTTTTGGGGTATTTCCGTTATTTTTTCGAGGGTATTTCGCCTGAAATGCAGCAGTACTTTATCGAGAGAGAAACCGATGGTAAGCCATTCCCGCGTAACGAGCGTTCTGCAGCTTACAGAAGAGCCAAGAACCTGGGCGATACCGTAGCCTTTGGTACGCAGCTGGACATTAACCACAGAAAATATGAGGGCATAAAACATTCCATTTATGCAAAATCACCAAAGGAAGAGCTTCCCCGTGTCCTTGTGGGTAATGAGCAGTGTTCTAAACCCTACAGTGCCTCTCTGTTCAACATCTCGGCCATGAGTTTCGGATCCCTCAGTGACCGTGCACAGCTGTCATTGAACAAGGGAGCAAAGAAGGGTAATTTTTATCACAACACCGGTGAGGGCGGAATATCAAATTATCATTTGGAGGGAGGCGATCTCTGCTGGCAAATTGGTACAGGTTATTTTGGATGCCGGGACGAACACGGTAAGTTCTCGCCGGAACTCTTTGCCCAGAAAGCCAGCATCGAAAATGTAAAGATGATCGAAATTAAACTTTCACAGGGAGCTAAGCCAGGCCACGGCGGTGTGCTGCCGGGTGTTAAGAATACGCCGGAGATTGCTAAGATCCGACACGTCATGCCGGGTATGACTATTATTTCGCCACCCGGGCACTCTTCATTCTCAGATGCGGCAGGATTACTAAGATTTGTACAGCAACTGCGGGAGCTTTCAGGTGGTAAACCTGTTGGTTTCAAACTTTGTATTGGGGATACCAAGGAGTTCGAGGATATCTGTGTTCAAATGAATGTACTGAAAATATATCCGGATTTTATTACGGTCGATGGTGCCGAGGGAGGTACCGGAGCAGCGCCACCGGAATTTTCAGACGGTGTAGGAATGCCACTGGAGCCTGCGCTGATTTTTGTGAATTCAACCCTTGCCAATTTTAATCTGCGGGATAAAATGAGAATAATTGCCAGTGGTAAGGTCCTTACCAGCCTGGATATTCTTCGTGCAGTTGCCATGGGAGCTGATATGTGTAACAATGCACGTGGATTTATGTTCGCCCTGGGCTGTATACAGGCATTGAGATGTAATACCAACGCATGTCCTACCGGTGTGGCTACACAGGATAAGATGCTGATTAAAGGTCTGGATGTAACCGATAAATCCGAAAGGGTGTACCACTTCCATAAGAACACCCTGAGGACCTGTAATGAGCTTATTGCCGCTGCCGGCCGCGAGACCTATGAAGAAGTGGATGCCAGCATGTTTATGCGGGGAGATGAGTTTGAGCATCTGTCCGATGTCTATTTCCCGGACATCCTGGGTAATGTAAAAACAAGACGTAACTAAAACAGAAAGGAGGTTCAAATTGAACCTCCTTTTTTATCTGAATTATTTTACGCCTATGGCCTCGGTGTAGTTTTATACACCTGGAAATTGAATACTACGCTGCGGTTACGCATGGAGTAACCTGCATGCATATAGTGAGGGTCTCTGGCAAATGCGGCTCGTGAAGGAACGATAATCACTCCCTGCATATTGTAGCCACTATCATCACTAAGGTCGAAGGCTCTGAAGTGCTGCAGTGCTTCACGGAATCCTTCAATTTCATAAAAACTTCTCTGCTTGGCAGCATCAGCTGTAGCAGCATCCAGAACGGATTGTTTTACATAATAGTAGGAAGGGTCAACCTCCGGTACGCCTGCTCCGTCTATGGTGCTCTTAAACATAAATGGTGCTGCAAATACAACATTGCCGTCTGTACTTGCGGCCAGATACGAATGAGATCGGGACATCATTCTGATAATATCGGTAGAACCAATCGCCGTTCCGGGATCAGGTTGCGCGCCTGCACGTACGATGTACACCACACCTGAAGGGAGGACTACCGGACTCATCTCACTGAGTTTAGTATAATTATCGTCCGCTGGATCAGTCTCGCTGAAGGCCTTTATATTGCCGCGTGTGTCCAAATAATGAGCGGTCATGAACTTCTGTATGCCCTGATCGTCATAGGAGTTCTGAACCTCGAGTGTTTCCGGTTCCTTATAGGTTTCTGCAGGCTCATCGTCCTTTCTGCAGGAAGTGAAGCTCAAAAGGGCGGCGGCACTATATAACAGGATTTTTTTCATTTTAAATTATTGGTTAAATTGCTGAAAATTTATTTCACACAAAAGTATAAAAAATAATGAGAATCGATAAGTTTTTGTGGAGTGTGCGGTTTTACAAGACCCGGAGCATCGCAGCAGATGAAATTAAGAAGAATAGGGTTTCAATTGGTGAGAATACTGTAAAACCCTCAAAGGAAGTGAGGGAAGGAGATGTAGTTAAAATCCGCAAAAACCAGATCAATTATAAAATAAAGATACTCCAGATCCCGAAAAGCCGAATTGGAGCCAAACTGGTTCCGCTGCATATTGTGGATCAAACCGACAAGCAGGAGTATGAATTGCTTAAACTGCGCCGTGATGAGCAGAATTATTACAGGTTAAAGGGCGAGGGAAGGCCTACAAAGAAAGACCGCCGCAGTATAGACGGGTTTACCGATGATGATAAGGAGGTTTCCGAAGATACCGAATGGAGCGATTTCTTCAGCGGACTGGAGGATGAAGCCGACTAAAAGACCAGGGAGATTATTTCCTCTGCGATCTGATCCGGGTCTTTTTTGCTGCAGTTTATTGTGTATCGCGCCCTGGCATAAAAAGGGTTGCGTTCAAAAAGATGTTTGGCAATAAACTCCTGAAGGTCCTCATCCCGTACATTGGCAATGAGTGGCCTTTTCAGTTTGTGCCTGAGCAACCTTTCTGTCAGTTCCGGTACGGGTGTCATCAGAAAAAAACTCAGTGACCTGTGGTTCAGGGCCTCCATGTTGTTATAGTAGCAAGGTGTGCCACCGCCAATGCTCAATACAGTATCCGTTTTAGACGCCAGCAACTCCTCCAGAACCTCTCTTTCCTGTTTGCGGAAGAATATTTCTCCTTTTTTTTCAAAGATTTCGCTCACGGGCATCCCGCTTTTTCTGCAAATTTCCGCATCCAGATCAACATACTCAAATCCGGCTTTATTACTTAATATTTTGGATATGTGGGTCTTACCGCAACCCATGTAACCAAGCAGACTGATGATCATAATTTTAATTTGTACAAAGTTGTAAAATTATTTTGAGAGTTTAAAAAAAATCATATCTTTGCACCACTTTTTAGAACAGGATATCTGTGATGAAAATGACCGACTTGGTAGCTCAGCTGGTAGAGCAATACACTTTTAATGTATGGGTCCTGGGTTCGAACCCCAGCCAAGTCACAAACAAGAATTCCTGCAGTAATAACGGACTTTTTGCCTGTGTGGTGAAATTGGTAGACACGCCATCTTGAGGGGGTGGTTTCCTATGGATGTGCT
>CAYXUO010000049.1:0-14430 GCA_964468335.1 uncultured Chryseobacterium sp.
CTTCTGCAAGCCGCTGAGAAGTACGGAAAGAGTGGGTATGGAGAATATCTGAAAGCCTTGCTGTCATAGTTTCTCACCGTTAAATGGTGTTAAAAATGATGGCACCCAAGTTTGAAAGTCCTATTTTTGCATAGTTATTTATAAAATCTATTGAATAGGTCCTTTTTCTGGGAATAAAATGATATAATTTTGCAGTAACAGATATTATGGGAAAATCGTACGACGTTATCTTTGAAAACAACCGCAAGTGGGTGGAAACGAAGATTACCGAAAACCCGGATTTCTTTAAAACTTTGGCAGGGACGCAAAGTCCAGAATATCTTTATATTGGATGTTCGGACAGCCGCGTTTCGGCAGAAGAAATGATGGGGATGAAGCCAGGCGAAGTTTTCGTAACCCGAAACGTGGCCAATCTCGTAAATACTCTTGATATGAATTCCACAGCGGTGATACAGTACGCCGTGGAACACTTGAAAGTAAAACATATCATCGTTTGCGGTCACTATGGCTGTGGTGGCGTAAAGGCGGCCATGACCTCGGAGGACTTAGGCCTTCTTAATCCCTGGCTTCGTAATATAAGGGATGTTTACAGACTTCACCAGTCAGAACTGGATCAGATTTCAGATGAGCAGTCTAGATATGACCGACTGGTTGAACTTAATGTGCAGGAGCAATGCATCAATGTAATTAAGATGGCCGTTGTACAGGAACAGTACCTTGTAGATGAGTATCCTATTGTACATGGTTGGGTGTTCGACCTGAAGAGCGGCAGGATAATTGACCAGGAAATAGATTTTGAAAGTATTTTGAAAGATATTCAGAAAATATATAACCTCACTAACTCAGACTGGGTGATGAGCAGAAAGAAAAACAAGAACTTCTTTGATTAAAAAGTCTTTAGCGATGCGGATTTGGAGTTTAATCACTTTAGCGATTTTTCTCAACTTTATGGCCTTACCCAGTATGGCCGCCACTTTCGGTTGGGACATTCCCGTCTCCGCAATTATAGTATCTGAAGAAGAGAGCCAGCATGGCCCTCTTGTACTGCACGAAAAAACCATACCCTCCACTTTAAACATCCACGATTTCTTAAAGGATTTCGGAACAGATCTCCTGCGCAAATCGTTCCTTTTAGCAGATGATTCCATTCATCTGTCTCCATTTCTATCTATTTTTTCTCCTCCGCCGGAATTCTAGAACTTTCTCCACAAAATACTGACCCGAATATGTGATATTCAGGACAGCATCCTTGTGCAACTTCTACAGAATTTCAATCTGCGCTGTCTATTATAATAGACAGATGCTTAATACTTTACCAATAAATGAAAAAAGTTAAATCATTATATGGAGGGATTAAAGAAAACTTCCCTTCAGGACTTGTTGTATTCCTCGTAGCTCTACCCCTTTGTCTGGGTATAGCGCTCGCCTCAGGTGCACCGCCACTGTCCGGCATTATTGCAGGAATCATTGGTGGCCTTGTAATTGGATATTTCAGTAATTCCAACATTTCGGTTTCCGGTCCCGCTGCCGGACTTACGGCAATCGTTCTAACAGCAATAACCGGTTTAGGAAGCTTTGAACTCTTCCTGTGTGCTGGATTAATTGCAGGAATATTACAACTGGTCCTTGGATTCCTGCGGGCCGGGAGCATTTCTAATTATTTTCCTACCAATGTAATTGAAGGCATGCTGGCCGGTATCGGAATCATTATTATCATGACTCAAATCCCCAATGCCTTTGGTTTCGAAAGTGGCTTTACCGACGCCGTGATAGCGGCAAACGGTCTAAGCATTGATGCACTTGCCACAATGGTGGGCGGTATTCACCCGGGGGCTATAATTATCACCTTAATTTCAGTGGGCATCCTGCTGGCTTGGGATAAAGTCCCGGCACTAAAAAAAATCAAGATGATACCGGGTGCTTTGGTAGCCGTTGTCACCGGCATTCTGCTTAATTATGCATTTTCCGCTACAGGCAGTTCCCTTGCTGTAGGCCCGGAACATCTAGTTTCACTACCTATCCCTAGGTCGTTAAACGACTTCCAGGCAATGCTTGTTTTTCCTGCCTTCAGCGGATTTTTAAATATTCAGGTTTGGATAGTGGGAGCCACAATTGCGATTGTAGCTTCCATAGAGACGCTCCTTTGTATAGAAGCTTCTGACCGGCTGGATACCCACAGAAGGATTACGGATACCAACAGAGAGCTTCGCGCACAGGGGATTGGTAATATGCTGTCCTCACTAATAGGCGGACTGCCTATGACCTCTGTGGTGGTAAGGAGTTCCGCCAATGCAAATGCAGGTGCAACTTCTAAACTTTCAACAATGATTCACGGAGGACTGCTGTTGGTGTCCGTCCTTACCATACCATTTATCCTTAACATGATTCCACTGTCAACCCTGGCGGCGGTCCTGATACTGATCGGATATAAACTGGCCAAGCCGGCAACAATAATGCACTTTTGGCATAAAGGAAAGTATCAGTTTATCCCCTTTATCGCCACGATTATCGCAGTAGTTTCCCTGGACCTTCTGAAAGGGGTAGGTATCGGCCTACTGATTTCTATATTCTACATCCTGCAGGGAAACATGAAAAGAGCGTATTATCTGAGCCGGGAACAGCTTAATGATGCCGATGAAATTACTATCAAGCTGGCAGAAGAGGTTTCTTTCCTTAATAAAGCTGCAATAAAAAAGACCCTTAAAAATGTGAAGCCCAATTCCAGGGTATGCATAGACGCGCGGTCAACATCCTATATAGCCACAGACATCCTGGAGATGATTCAGGAATTTGCGAATATACGGGCCCAGGAGGAGGATATCGAGGTTTCATTACTTGGATTCAAAACGTCCTATCAGGAATATGCAGATGATCAGGATTCCCATATTATCATTGCTCACCGCAGAGCCATTTAACATTACAAATTAAATTTTACTTATATCAAAAATAATGAAAGCACATACACAAGAGACGCAAAACACGACTACACCGGACAAAGCGCTAACTTTTTTACAGGAAGGCAATCAACGGTTTGTCCAGAATTTAAAGGTAAACCGAAACCTGTTGGAACAGGTAAATGATACCCGTGCAGGTCAGTGGCCTTTTGCAGCGATCCTGAGTTGTATAGACAGCCGGACCTCGGCCGAACTGATATTTGACCAGGGTTTGGGCGATATTTTCAGCATCAGGATTGCGGGCAACTTTGTAAACCGCGATATTCTGGGGTCCATGGAATTCGCATGTAAGGTTGCCGGTTCAAAACTGGTGGTTGTCCTTGGTCACAGCAAATGCGGCGCTCTAAAAGGTGGGTTGGATGCCCAAAAAGTGGAAGGTCTCGGAATGGAGAACCTGAATCATCTTATCAGTAACTTTGAGGAATGTATCAACTCTGTGATTACCAACGGAGAAGAAAGAACATCGGCCAATGAAGACCTGCTTGAGCGCCTGAATGTTTGTAATATACAGCGTAATATTTCCGAGATCAGGGCCCAAAGTGAGACCTTACGAAATTTGGAAAAAGAAGGCAGCATTAAAATTGTAGGCGCTAATTACTGCGTGGAGAGCGGCGTGGTAACCTGGCTCTAAACTGTATTCTATTTACCGTTAAAAGCGGTCATTGTATTCTGTATGCCGGCAAATACAAAGGACAGACAGGCATTTGAAAACTTCCCGATAAGTTCGGGGAGTTTTTCTTTTTCGGCTTCATCCCACTTACCCAGCACATAATCCACCTGCTTCCCTTCTGGAAATTGAGCTGAGATTCCAAAGCGTAAACGCGGATAAGCTGTGGTCTGTAGTTTCTCCTGAATGCTTTTAAGACCGTTGTGGCCTGCGTCGGAACCCTTCATCTTCATGCGGAGTGTACCGAAAGGTAACGCCAGGTCATCCGTGATGACCATTAAATTTTCAAGCGGGATATTTTCATTCTGAAGCCAGTATTTCACTGCATTTCCTGAAAGATTCATATAAGTATCAGGTTTCAGGATAAAGACCTTTCTGCCTTTATATTTGCCCTGCGCCATCAAACCGAAACTGGCTGATTTAAAGGGCGCCTCAATTGTTTCAGCCATCTTTTCCGCCACTTTAAATCCAATATTATGGCGCGTTTCTGCATATTCATCTCCTTTGTTTCCAAGGCCTACAATCAGGTACTTCACTTTCTTCAGTTTTTATAGTTTGCAAATGTAAATTATATGTACAAAAAATCCCAACTTCACAGAAGTTGAGATTATAGAATATAGCGGGAGATCTACAGATTCTGATACTCAAAGTTCCAGATAGCCGATGCTGACTGGGTTTTGGTTGGATACCCTGCAGCGTCGTAGGTATGGGTCATATTCTGGGACTGAGAAGCGCCGCCGGTCTGCACGGTCACTATTTGGTAGTTATTAGTTGAAAGTCCTGTGGGTCCCGCGCCCTCGATATCGAAATTTACCGTGGCAAGTGTAAAAGCAGCAGGCAAGGTGCGGTAAGGATTGACATTGCTGTCGTAATTACTGAAGTTTGCCGTAAACTGTATTGGGGACACGATTACAGGTCCTGCACTCACCTCAGCACTGTATATCCATTTAGAAAGATTATTTCCGGCGTATTCCAGGTCTGAGATAAGCTTACCGGCCTCAACCGTGGAACCCGGCAAATAGATTGTTGTTTTAATCTGGCTTGGTTTGGCACCCGTATAGATAAAATCCGTTTTGAATGTCCCTGACACCGCACCTGCTTCCGTAATGGTTCCCGTAATCTGCGTAAGTACATTACCACTGTAACTAAGCACCGAAGAGATAACCTGCGGCTGTGCACCCTGAATATCAGTTTTTGTAATTTTTGAAATTTGGGTTCCGCTGTACTCCAGGGAATAGGAAACAGAGTTGTTAGTTGTGCTCACCGCATTAAGTCGGCCGGCACTGTATATATAATTTACATCATAAGGAGTGGCACCTGCATCTGCAACATTTACCTTATTAAGAACTTTTACATTGGTATAGTTCGGCAATGCGTTCTCCAAACCAATTAAATCTCCGGACGAATCTGCGCAGGAGGTTATTGAAAAAAGAGCTAAAAAGGCAAGGCCTACATGTCTTAATGTTCCAATCATCATAGTAATATCAAAAATAAAAGGGAAACGCTGTGGCATTTCCCATAGTTATAAAATTAATTTTTAGAAAGGCCGGTATTCATAGTTGGATCCCCAGCCGGAAATTGCATATCCCAAAGCATCATACGTGTAAAGTGTATTATACAGTATTGGCAGCGGAATCGCGTCGCTGGAATACATCACTCTTTTAGGATTGTTCACCGAAAAACGGTAAGAGTTAAATGAATTCTCAAACGTCTTGTGAAGGAGGTAGCCAAATGGAAGAAGTGAGTAAGGGCTTCTCTTATCATCATAATTGGAGAAATCATAGGACTCAGTTAGTAAAGGTGCGCCCATCACATTTCCGACTACGCCTCCATAAGTATTTGTCACCTTAGTAACATTCCATAGTGTATCATACTGATAAGCCGATTTCTGGTAGGATGTGAACGTGAAATTTTGAGCGGGAATTTCGTTTCCGGTTCGTGTAATAACAGAATCCAGTTTAGATTGTGCATTAAATTTGATTGAATACAGCGCTCTTGATTTCTGGAATGTAAGGGGTGCAGTCTGCGCAGCAATATTTGGATATACTGTCCTTGTTTCAGTTATTGTGGAAAGCTTTGTATTGTTATTAGGATCATAATTAAACAGCTGAGCGTAGATAATACTGTCTCCCGCCACAACGCCGGTAAAGTCAATCCTGTTGATTTGATCTCCGCTGTAACCGATATTAGTTACCGTATTGTTTCCTACCACACGTACCAGTTTTCTGCCGTTATAATGATACCCTGCAATAGTATCAGCTGAGGTTACCTCCTGATACAGAAACCGGTCTTCACCAATACCTCCCTGGTTATAGTCCATGTCGTTCAGCAGGTTGCCGTCGTCATCACCCATTCGCTTGCACGACTGTACGGACAGGATTAGAAACAGAGATACAAATAGATATAATAAATTTTTCATTTGGTTGTATTTACAAAAATTAAGACAAGATCAGCTCTTAGACGCACAGTAAAATCCTGAATGTGCGATCATTGAAACCATCACTGAGGAGCCGGTTGGTAAGTAAAGGTGCGGAACCCGTTAGAAACTGGATAATTATGGGTGTCAAATTTATACGAATAAACAATTTCCTCCATTGGTGAGGATCCGGCGGTAAATTTCAGTTTCGCAGGGTTATTGTCAGACATATATGCATACATCTCAGGAAATACACTGGCAATGTTGATAATGTAATTGTCGGAAATACCCAGATAAGGATTGTTGCGCCAATCAAAATTCACATATTCGTAAGTGTTTTTCACACTGCTTAGGATAACGCCGGTGTTAATATCCAGAACATTTTTGCTCGACTCAATCTTCGCAACATTAGGACCGTCGTAAGTTATTGCATCTGTTACCGTGTTCGGATATACATATACATTAGGAGTAGCCGGGTTTACAGGAGCTGTTTTCTTATAGGCATTAATGACTCTGCCGGCACCATCATAGTTAAAGATGCTGATGGAGTGATTGGTATGCGTACCGCCTACGTAGAAATCATTCATCAGACTGACCATCCTGCCGGATGTATTGTCATAATTTGGTATCAGGACATAACGCCCGCTGGTTGTTCCACCAGGAACAGTGCCGATAATCTCCATCTTGGAAATCCGGTTTCCTAAATAATAGAGTATAATACTTTGGTTTTCCTGCACGGCTGCGGCGCTGTAAGAATTTCGGGTCACCTTAAAAAGTTTCCCGCTGTTAGGTTCATATTCCTCTACAGTCCGGTTATTATCACTCACCTTCCTTATCATCCTCGGCCCGGAAATATCATTAGGGTCTTCAAATCCGTATACAGCAGCCGGATCCGATTCCGCACAGGAATTGAATACGGCCAGACCTATGATCAGACTGAAAAATTGTAATATTCTCTTCATATTAAAAATTTATAATTTTATAACATACAAAACTAATTTTTTTTTTGAAGATACGGTAATACTTGCGTGTTAAAGTTTACGACCTCACATTAAAAAGCCCAAAATGGCTGTGTAAATTAACCTGAAACTCAAATTATTGAATAGGTTTATAAATAATTTTAGCTACACCGGTGGGATCAGATACCGGATAATTTTGAGTATCATAAATATAATTTCCATAAGTAATGACGGGCGGAAAATTGAAAAATTCCATCTGCATTTTCAAATTATTGTTATAGCTATACTGATAGAAGGTAAGCGAGCCTACCATGATGCCCATACCCAGACGGAACTCGTAGGGCAATGTACTGTACGGACTTATTTTGTTGTCGTAATCCTCAAACTTATAAACCGTGTTACCCATTGGGTCCAGGGGCTCCAGACTGCCATCGGGATGAATGATACCCATATGATTCTCTGCAACCTTAACAACATTGTCGCCGGACCATGTCAGGTTTACGACACCGTAATGAGTAAAAGTACCGTTGTAAGGCGCCAATATCGATTTACGGTCCAGTTTTATCAGCTTGCCCGCACTGTTATATGTCAACCAATAATGGGCTTCTTCCGAAACTATACCCATCACATTCTTTTTTAATATCGCATTGGTAACTTTGCCGGCAGAATTATAAGTGTAATTCAAATCCATTGTATGTGTCCCTGAAGTCAATAACATTTTGCTTACGCTGTTATTGAGGTTGTAAGATACAGTGATCTGGTTATTGGTTTTATAGAATTTCACCTGCTCCAGTACTCCGCCCGGAGTCGAAAAATACTCGGTATGCGTAATGTTGGCACTGTCTATCTTATGCAGGATTCGGGGTCCGGTAATGGTGCTCACGGGCGTATTGCTGTTCCAGCCATAAACCATTGCCGGATCCGGCGGTACACAGGAGAGAATTACAGTAAGCAGCGAGAAACTCAAAAGGCAGAGTAAATATTTTTTCATATTAGATTTATTTTAAACAAATCTAACAGATTTTGAGATACGGACGCACTTGCTTTTAAATAAAATTTAAAATTCTTTGCAATACCGCAGTTACCTCATCCACATTTTTAACCTTCTCCTTACGCATCATCAACTGCGTACCCTCATTCGTGCTTTTTTCCTTTAATGTTGCTTCCGCTGGATTTTGAGTAAGATAGGTGATGATATGCCGGAATTTTTCACTCTGATAAAATCTATCCTGTGGATTCGCCGGAAAATAACCCAGGAAGACTCCGTTCTTTACAATTAATTTATCAAAACCAACCTCCGCCGCCAACCACTTCAGCTCAACCGATTTCAGAAGATTCCGTGCTTCCTGAGGCAAAGCTCCGAAACGGTCCTTCAACTCATTCTCAAACACAGCCAGTTCCGCTGCCGACTTCACTTCGGCCAACCTTTGATACAGACTGAGCCTTTCCTCAGTGCTCTGCACATAACTGTCCGGCAGCATCAGCTCCAGGTCAGTGTCTATATTGACTTCTTTCGCAGTACTGATGAGTTTGCGGCGGTCTTCCTCATTTTCAAACAGGTCTTCAAACTCCTCCGTGTGCTGCAGTTCTTCCAGGGCCTCCTGCATGATTTTCTGGTACGTTTCAAAGCCCATTTCATTGATGAATCCACTTTGCTCCGCACCCAAAAGGTCCCCGGCTCCGCGGATTTCCAGATCCTTCATGGCAATCTGAAAACCGCTTCCTAAGTCCGAGAATTGCTCAATAGCCTCCAGACGCTTGCGCGCATCAGAAGTTACCATATCAAAAGGTGGAGTAATCAGATAACAGAATGCTTTCCGGTTACTTCGGCCTACCCGTCCGCGCATCTGGTGAAGATCTGCCATCCCAAACCGCTGCGCGTCGTTGATGAAAACGGTGTTGGCGTTGGGGACATCTACCCCACTTTCCACAATTGTAGTTGAAACCAGCACATCATATTTACCGTTCATAAAGTCCAGGACATTTTGCTCCAGCTGTTTCCCTTCCATCTGTCCGTGTCCGGTGATCACCTTTGCATCCGGAACCAATCGCTGAATAAGTCCTGCTATGTCCTTCAGGTTTTCTATCCTGTTGTTAATGAAAAACACCTGTCCATCCCGCTGTATTTCATAAGAAACCGCATCACGGATCAGTTCTTCATCAAAACCTACAATATGCGTTTCAACCGGCTGACGGTTTGGCGGTGGAGTCTTTATTACGGACAAATCCCGTGCAGCCATAAGCGAAAACTGAAGTGTACGGGGGATTGGAGTCGCCGTTAGGGTAAGTGTATCTACATTAGCCTTCATCGTCTTCAGTTTATCCTTCACCGAAACGCCGAATTTATGTTCTTCATCAATAATCAGCAGACCCAGATCTTTGAATTTTACCTTATCCGAAACCAGCTGATGTGTCCCGATCACAATATCCACTTTTCCGTCTTTGAGCCCAGCCAAAGTTTCAGCTTTTTGTTTGGCAGACCGAAAGCGGTTCATGTAGGAAATTCCTACAGGAAAATCCTTTAACCTTTCCTGGAAACTCCTGTAATGCTGAAATGCCAGGATGGTAGTGGGCACCAGCATAGCTACCTGCTTTCCGTCTGTAGCAGCCTTGAAAGCGGCCCGTATGGCCACCTCTGTTTTACCGAAGCCCACATCGCCACAAACCAGCCTGTCCATAACGGTTTGCGCTTCCATATCTTTCTTAACATCATTTGTAGCCTTTTCCTGATCCGGAGTGTCTTCATAAATAAAACTGGCTTCCAGTTCATTCTGCAGGTACGAATCGGGAGTGAAGCTGAAGCCCTTTGCTGTTTTCCTCTTGGCATAAAGCTGTATAAGGTCAAAGGCGATCTGTTTTACTTTGGCCTTGGTTTTCTGTTTCAGAGATTTCCAGGCCGGGGAACCAAGTTTCGACAGGACGATTTCTTTGCCATCGGGACCATTGTATTTGGAGATTTTATCAAGCGAATGTATACTTACATAAAGTAAATCCTGATTCTTATAAACCAGTTTAAAACATTCCTGAACTTTTCCGTTGTTGTTAATCTTCACGAGACCCATAAATTTGCCTATGCCGTGATCGATATGGGCAATATAATCCCCTACCTTGAGGGACATCATATCCTTTAATGTAAGCTGTTCAGATTTGGCGAAGTTATTCCTGGCTTTAAAGCGCTGGAACCGGTCGAAAATCTCATGATCAGTATACACCGAAACTTTTAGTTCCGCATCAATAAAACCCGAGTGCAACTCACTCTTAAAGGAACGAAATGAGACTTCGTGATTTAATTCCTCCAAAATACTTTCCAGCCTATCCTTCTGCTTCTCAGATGAAAAAGAAATCCAGGTTTGGTAACCTATTTCCTTTTTTTCCTTCAAATCATTCGCCAGCAGATCAAAATTTTTATTGAATACAGGCTGGGGTTGCTGGTTGAGGGCGAACACGCCAGAGGTAAAGACCTGCTGCGCGCTAAAATCAATTAAAGGAAACGCAGCTATTTTTTCATAGAGTATCTCTTCAGAAATAAAAAGTTGGGCAGGCGGCTGATGTTTCAGCGTACTGCTCAGTGCACCAAAGTTCTGCTCCGCTTTGCCGAAGAATTCACGGATACGCTTAACACCCAGGTAAGCATCCTTACATATCATAAGTGAATCAGCTGGAAGAAGATCGAAAAAAGAAACCTTGGTACCCGATGCCGAGAAATTCATATTGGATACCAACTGAAACTCCTGAATTGAATCTTTAGACAGTTGGGTTTCCAGATCAAATATCTTAATGCTTTCTACCTCACTTCCGAAAAAAGTGATACGGTACGGCTGTTCGCCGGAGTAAGAGAAAACGTCCAGAATACCACCCCTTACCGAAAACTCGCCGGGTTCCGACACAAAATCGGTCTGATGAAAATCGTATTGAGTCAGGAGTTCCAATATAAAATCGAAATCCAGAAGGTCGCCAACCTTTATCGTATGCGTTATCGCCTTAAAATCTTCCTGCTGCAACACCTTCTCACTCAAAGCAGCAAAAGGTGCTACAATTACACGCGCTTTGGACGCCGAGTTAAGCGCATTCAGAACTTCGGTCCTGAGTACCAGATTCGCATTCTGCACTTTCTCCACCTGGTAAGGTTCCAAATAGGAAGGGGGGAAGTACAGAACATTTTCCTCACCCACCAGCTCTTCCATCTCGGCAGTAATATATAAGCCCTCTTCTTTATCATTAATCAATAAAAGAATCGTCTTCTTATGAATTAAAAAATATTCGGCAGCCAACAGGGAGGGTGCTGAACCGGCAAACCCTTTTACAGTTACCTTCCTGTTCTTCTCCAGTTCAGTAAAAAGTGTTTCGCCAAAATTTAACCTGAGAAGTTCAGGTAATAAACCATCACTGATGTTTTTTAATTCCATTCTTAAAATATAGCAAGCAAAAATACGGTTTCAGGATATTCTGAAACCGCTTTAAGCAGACTGCAAATTTATAAAATTTCCTTAAGTATGTTAAGAATTTACATTGCTGGGATCTCTAGCACCCTTTTTGAATCTGCAACAGTTAAAATTACTGCATTATGAAAAATATTCTCACATCACTGCTGATCGTTATAGGTTTGGGATATTCGTCGGCACAGAAACTGCCACCCAAACCGCCGAAACCGCCACTGCCCAAATTCCTCAAAAATAAAAAGGCGAAAAAAGCGAGGCCCACACCTCCAAAACCGGGTGAAAGACCCTATATAATTACACCGGACGGAAAGAGACTTTATCCGGGAGATACACCAAGAAGGGGGCATACACCGCCCCGGCCACCAAAACCACCGCGCCATCCTTTAGCGAAGTAAATAATTCAACAATATTAATATTAACATTTTTAGCATGAAAAACCTTTTGAAAACATTTAGCATTTTAATGCTATCCTTAGTGGTAATCGTATCCTGCAGTCGGGATGACGATCCGGCAGACAACGATTTTTTTGCCGGGACCTATAACGGCAGCATTTCCTTTATTGATGGCAGCAACAACATTAACACAGCCGACGGAAAAGTGTTCGTTACCAAGATTGCGAGCGGCACCAAGTACAATTTCAAGTTCTCCAACGGCATTCCTGAACTGAATGGGATTGAGTTTCAGCAAACGGGAGATAATACGCTGGTAAGTGTAGGCTCAACCGGTACCAGTTATATTAAAATCGATAACAACGATCTGGAGATATTTTACACCAAAGACGGCAAAACCTGGACTGCTGACTGTACCAGATAACCTCAAAAATTGATTTCATCTTTAAACTGCTTCCTTTTCGGAAGCAGTTTTTTTTGTTAATCAAACTCCTCATTACGAATATTGTTTACAAAATAAGTGTTTTTCCTGTAAATTTTACATAGCTAACGTTTAATTTTACATTAAATAACGGCGGAGTCCGAAAAGCCTATAGAGTAGGAAATAAAAAAAGCAACACCATGAAAAATGAAATCAGAAACACGTTAATGGGATTTTTTGCAATGCTGTTAATCCTGAGCAGCTGCTGTAAGCCGGAAGCAATCGGTAATGTGGCGAACACCCTGCGTCCGCAGGAAACTAATAACTGGTGCTGGGCCGCTACTACACAAATGCTGGCCCAACATTTTGCAATCAGTGTAACCCAGTGCAGCCTGGCCAATCACCGGTTCAGCATGAATAACTGCTGCACACCTCAGAATCAGGGCAGCAGCTGTCCAAAAAATTCTGCCTGTAACAAACCGGGTTGGCTCGAACTGGATTTTGTAGGGTTAAAATTTACCGAATCCAAAACTGCGCTTACCTGGGATGCGCTGAAAAAGCAGATCTTCTGCGCAAAAAAACCCATGGGGTATGCCTATGGCACACCGGGCGTAGTAGGACATGTATTGGTCATCAAGGGATATGTAACACTGAACGGAACCCGATATCTGGCACTGAACGATCCCTGGGCACCCTGCGCAGGTCAGGAAAGGTTCATCACCTATGAGGAATATGAGAATCCTCCCGGAACCTCTACCCACTGGTCTACCTGGCATGATATCGCTAAGAAATAACCAAAAAAATATCTGACATGAAAAATACTATATTTATACTTTTAGCCGGACTGTTTACTTTTTTGCTGACGTCCTGCAATAAAAATTCGGGCATGAACAACAATGATGGCGGCCAGCAAATAAAAGAAAATCTCTTCACCTCCTCTGAAGAGGCGGTTACAAAAGGAAGAAACGATCTTATTTCCCTGATCAGGAACAATAAGGAATTCAACCTGGGTATTGACGCTGCCGCCCTGGAAAGGTCTGCACGCGGAAGGGCAGTACCGGAAATGACACTAAACTTTGAAAGGCTTATGCAAAACCAGCGCGATTCTATTGCAACCATGCTGGAAGATTCGCGCCGTCTTTCCACTCCACTCGTGGCAGACAACAAAGTGGTAACAGTTATCGGCACCAGTCAGGCAGAAGGCGGCTGGCGTTTGGGCGAACTGGGCAACAAAGAATTGGCGAACGACCTCACAGCACTGGGCGGCACTGCGGGAATGAACATGATGCAGGTATCACGCATTGAAGTTCCTAATTTACAGGCCACCATATATGAGGTCAGTAATGCCAACGGCAAGCAATATTTCACCAACTATGGCGGACGATCCCTACGCGAACCCGTAAACCAGTCAGAACTCCTGAAGCAGCTCCAGGCAGATGCCGTCCGTTTCCAGCGGGAATTTGGGGATCAGCTGAAAAAGAACAATCTGGTTAAATAGAACACTGCAATAAATTCGAAGCATCCGGCAATTCTGTCGGATGCTTTCTGTTGGTAACCCAAGATCAGGATACTTTCTTTACTTTTGCCTTATGCTAAATTTCCTAAAGAAAAAAGCCGCACAGATTTGGGCAGGTAATCATGTAAAGAAAACCCGGGATTTTAAACTGAATGCTGAAGCCAGGCAGGAGGAACAGTTACTTGCGATGGTGCGTACTGCCGAAAAGACCCTTTTCGGCCGCCAGCATCATTTTGAAGAGATACATTCAATTGAGCATTTTCAGGAAAGAGTTCCGGTTACGGATTATGAAGGATTGCGTCCCTTTATTGAAAAGATGAAGAAAGGGCAGCGGAACATCCTGTGGACCGACACTCCCTTATATTTCGCAAAGACATCCGGAACCACGTCCGGTTCAAAATACATCCCAATCTCTAAGGAAGGCATGCCTTTTCAGCTGGCAGGTGCTCAGAGCGCACTCTTTCATTATATTGAGAAAAAAGGAAATGCCGATTTCGTAAACGGCAAGATGATCTTCCTGCAGGGAAGCCCGGAGCTGGAAGAAGTCTACGGCATCAAAACCGGCAGGCTGTCCGGAATTGTAGCCCACCATATTCCGGCCTACCTCCAGAAGAACAGGCTGCCCAGCTGGGATACCAACATGATTGACGACTGGGAAGTGAAGGTAAA